>NZ_JBFPJR010000012.1:0-116074 GCF_040838215.1 Nocardioides eburneus
GTTCGAGCTATGCCCCACCGCCGGCTGGACCTGGGTCCTCAGACCGGGATCACCAACCGCGCTCAGCGAGCCGGTGCGGCTGAGGGATCTCGTCGACGTTGATGCCGACCATGGCCTCGCCGAGACCGCGCGAGACCTTCGCGACGACGTCGGGGTCGTCGTAGAACGTCGTGGCCTTGACGATGGCCTCGGCCCGCTCGGCCGGGTTGCCGGACTTGAAGATGCCGGAGCCGACGAAGACGCCCTCGGCGCCGAGCTGCATCATCATCGCGGCGTCGGCCGGGGTGGCGATGCCGCCGGCGGTGAAGAGCACGACCGGGAGCTTGCCGGTCGCGGCGATCTCCTTGACCAGGTCGTACGGCGCCGACAGCTCCTTCGCGGCGACGTAGAGCTCATCGGGGCTGAGCGCGCCGAGCCGGCGGATCTCCTTGCGGATCGTGCGCATGTGGGTGACGGCGTTGGAGACGTCGCCGGTGCCGGCCTCGCCCTTGGAGCGGATCATCGCCGCGCCCTCGGTGATGCGCCGCAGCGCCTCACCCAGGTTGGTCGCGCCGCACACGAACGGCACGGTGAAGTCCCACTTGTCGATGTGGTTCTCGTAGTCGGCCGGCGTCAGCACCTCGGACTCGTCGATGTAGTCCACACCGAGCGACTGCAGGACCTGGGCCTCCGCGAAGTGGCCGATGCGGGCCTTGGCCATCACCGGGATCGAGACGGCCTCGATGATGCCGTCGATCATGTCGGGGTCGCTCATCCGGGAGACGCCGCCCTGCGCACGGATGTCGGCGGGGACCCGCTCGAGCGCCATCACGGCGACCGCGCCGGCGTCCTCGGCGATCTTCGCCTGCTCGGGAGTGACGACGTCCATGATGACGCCACCCTTCAGCATCTCCGCCATCCCCCGCTTCACGGGAGTGGTGCCGGTGTGCTGCTGGTTCGCCTCGTCCGGGGAAGTGCTCGCTGCCATGACCGAAATGCTAGGCCGCTCTCGGGCATGAGCCGTCATCGGCGGCCACCGCGAGACGAGGCTTTACCGAGCGAGGGCGGCGCACACGTCCGCGACCGCCGTCGGCACACCGGTCACCGACCACACGACACCCGCGGCCGAGACCTGCCGTCCCACGCCGCCGACGCCGAGGACGAGACCCAGACCGGGCAGCCGATCCCACGGCGGCACGGAGTGCTGGCAGGACACGTGGAGCCGGCCCTGCGCGACGGCGGTGAGGTCCATGGAGCCCGAGCCGAGCATCCGCAGCGTCGCCGCACCGGACGCCACCTGGCTGAACGCGTCACCGACCGGATCGCCGAAGAAGGGCGGATGGAGGTACGTCGTCAGGCACGACTCACCCAGCGGCCGGTCCTCGAGCGTGGGCAGGCGCTCGCCGTTGCGGGTGGTCGGAACGTCCGGACCGCCGACGTACAGCACGTCGTCGTGGGGGTGGTAGACGGCGCCGAGAACCACCCTCTCCTCCTCGCCCTCCCCCTCGGTGAGCGCGAGCGCGGAGCACCACCAGGTGAGGCCGCTGACGAAGTTGTAGGTGCCGTCGACCGGGTCGATGACCCAACGCCGCCCGCTCGCACCCTCCCGCGCGGCGCCCTCCTCGCCGAGGACGGCGTCGTCGGGACGCTCGCGCCCGAGGCGGTCGACGACGAGCCGCTCCGCGGCGCGGTCGGCCGCGGTGACGAGGTCGGAGACCGAGGACTTCTGCTCCGCCGCGATGCCGCCGCGACGCATCTCGAGCGCCAGCCGCCCCGCGTCGCGGACCAGCGCGCCCGCGAGGCGTACGTCGTCGGTCAGCGTCGGGCGAGCCGTGGTCACACCGCGGCCCGGCTCTCCGCGAGCGCCTGCTGGCGGACCACCCAGATGCGCTGGCCGACCGTGATCGTCGAGGCGACGGCCAGCGCCCACAAGGTCAGGTAGATCAGCCAGTCGACGTCGAAGATGCCGGCGAAGCCCGTCATCACCAGGATGGAGACCAGCCGGTCGGACCGTTCCGCGATCCCGACCTTGGCCTGGAAGCCGAGACCTTCCGCGCGCGCTCGGGCGTACGACGTCACCGACCCCATCACGAGACACACGACCGCGAGCCAGGTGTAGAGCCGGCTGTCGCCCGGACCGGCGAAGTAGAGCGCCAGCCCGCCGAAGATCGCGCCGTCGCCGATCCGGTCCAGCGTCGAGTCGAGGAACGCCCCGAACTTGCTGGTCGTGCCCGTCAGCCGCGACATGTGGCCGTCGATGAGGTCGCTGAAGACGAAGCAGGTGATGAAGATCGTGCCGCCCAGGCGGTGCCCCTGGGGGTAGAACGCGAGCGCGCCGACGCAGACGCCGACGGTGCCCACGAGGGTCACGGCGTCGGCGCTCACGTGCAGCTTGATCAGCAGGTGGGCGACGGGCGAGAGGACCTTCGTCCAGAAGGCGCGGAATCGTTCGAGCATGGCGGCAGCAGGCTACCGGTCCCGGCCGCGGGCGCACGGATCGGTGCCGCGCGGCGGGTTCAGCACAGGGCGCCCACGCGCTGCGGGTCCTCGAGCACGGCCTCGAAGGCCAGCTCCGCGGCGCCGACCAGGCTCGAGTCCTGCCCGAGCCGGGCGGCGACCACCGTGACGTCGGCGGGCGGCGAGAGCAGCACGCTGCGTCGTACGGCCTGCTCGACCCGGGCCGACGCGCTCTCCCACAGCTGCGCCAGGCTCCCGCCGAGGACGATCACCTCGGGGTTGAAGATGTTGATGATCGACCGCAGCCCGACGCCGACCCAGCTCGCCACCTCGGCGACGGCCTCGGCGGCGCGGACCTCCCCCGCCTCGGCGGAGGCGATGACCTCGGCGACGGCTTCGGGCCCGCCGCCGGGCAGGCGTCCGGCGAGGGTGAGCAGCCGGTTCTCGCCGACCTTCATCTCCCAGCAGCCGACCCCACCGCAGCGACAGGTGGGCCCGCTGCCGTCGACCTGCAGGTGGCCGACCTCGCCGGCGTACCCGCCGACGCCCTCGAGCAGCGTGCCGCCGACGAGGAACCCACCGCCGATGCCGACGCTGGCCGAGAGGTACGCCGCATGGTCGTGTCCCACGGCCGCGCCGCGCAGGTGCTCGGCGACGGCGCCCAGGTTGGCGTCGTTGCCGCTGCGGACCGGCAGCTCGAGCCGCTTCGCGAGGAGCTCGGTGAAGGGCTCCTCATGCCACCCGAGGTTGGGGGCGAACTGGACCAGGCCGTCACCCGCCCTGACGGCGCCCGGGACCGAGACCCCCACCCCGAGGTAGCGCTCCGGCGCGTCCTGCTCGAGGATCTGCCCCACCATCTGTGCGATCGTCTCGACGACGTGGTTGACGTCGTGCCTGCCGCGCTGGTGGCGCCGCACCCGCCGGTCGAGGACCGTGCCGCCGAGCCCCACGAGTGCCACCGCGACCCGGTCGACCCCGAGGTCGACCGCCACCACGGCGTTCTCGGCCCGCGGCTCCACCAGGTGGGAGGGCCGCCCGCGGCCCTCGCGGGCGGCCACCCGCTCCCGCACGAGGCCGAGCCCCATCAGCTCGTTGGTGAGGCCCCCGACCGTGCTGCGGTTGAGGCCGAGGAGCCGGGTCAGCTCCGACCGCGTCAGCGGCCCGCGCTCGTGGACGGCACGCAGCACCGCACGGAGGTTGCCCCGGCGCAGCTCCTCGGTCCCCCCGCCGACCGCGGGCGCCGCCGTCGCGGACGCCATCAGACGTGCCCGGTCGCACTCGCTCGCTTGCGGCTGAGAGCGTCGACGCTCGCCGCGAAGAGCAGCACCAGCCCGGTGACGACCCAGACCCTGCCCTGGGACTGGTTGAGCAGCCCCATGCCGTTCTGGATGACGGCGACCACGGTGCCGCCGATCAGCGCGTCCACGACGCGCCCCTTGCCGCCGAAGAGGCTGGTGCCACCGATGACGGCCGCGCCCACGGCGAAGAGCAGTGTGGTGTCGCCACCGGTGTTCGGGTTCACCGAGTTCGTCCGGCTCGCGATGAGGATGCCCGCGATCGCCGCGATCGTGGAGGAGACCATGAAGCAGCTCAGCTTGATCCAGGCGACGTTGATGCCGGCCCGGCGCGCCGCCTCGGCGTTGCCACCGACGGCGTACACGTGACGGCCCCAGGCCGTCCGGCTCAGGGCGAAGCCCAGGACCAGGAGCAGGCCCACGATGATCAGCAACGAGTAGGGCACGCCCTTGAGCGAGTTGAGCGCCGGGTTGCGGCTGCGCTCCTTCGACAGGTAGGCCACGACCGCGATCACGACCACGGCCACCACGCCGCTCTTGACGGCCCAGACCGCCAGCGACTGCGCGGTCAGTCCCTTCGCGCGGCGGCGGGTCATGGTGAGGAAGCCGAGGCCGGCGTACGCCACCACCAGCGCGATGCCGAGGACCCATCCGAGCCAGACCGGCATGCTGTCGTTGTTGAGGGCGTTCACGAACTTGTCCTGGTAGGGGATCGTCCCGCCCTCGCCGATGATCAGCAGCAGCACACCCTGGAAGCCGAGGAAGCACGCGAGCGTCACGACGAACGACGGGATGCCGAGCCGCGCCACGAGCAGGCCGATCCCCCAGCCGATGACCGCACCGGTCAGCAGCCCCGCGATCAGCGACGGGACCAGTGGCCAGTCGTGCTTGGTGAGGACGACGCCGAGGACCGCGGCCGACGTACCACCCGAGTAGCCCGCCGACAGGTCGATCTCCCCGAGCAGCAGCACGAACACCAGGCCCATGGCGAGCACGGTGACACCGGCCGACTGACCGATCAGGTTGGCGAAGTTGAACGAGTTCGTGAACGTGTGTGGCCGCAGGATCGAGAAGACGACGACGAGCGCGACCAGCCCGAGGACGGCGGGCAGCGAGCCGACGTCGCCGCCACGGACGCGGGCGAGGTACGCCGAGAACGCCTGCCCGAGCGAGTCGGACTGCTGCGGTGGCGGCGGCTGCTCCTGCGGCGCCGCGGGCTTGGTCATGGTGGCACTCATGACGCGCTCCCTTCGTCGGAGCCGGGGACGCGACCGGTGGTGATCGCCTGGACGACCCGCTCCCGGTCGGTGTCCGCGACCCGGATCTGGCCGACCATCTGACCGAGGTAGAGCACGGCGACCTCGTCGGCGACCTCGAAGACGTCGTTGAGGTTGTGGCTGATGAGGACGACGCCCAGGCCGCGGTCGGCGAGGCGGCGGACCAGCTTGAGGACCTGCTCGGTCTGCGCGACGCCGAGCGCCGCGGTCGGCTCGTCGAGGATGACGACCTTGGAGTTCCACAGCACCGCACGCGCGATGGCGACGGTCTGCCGTTGGCCGCCCGAGAGCGACGCGACGGGGGTGCGCACGGACTTGAGCGTGCGAACCGAGAGGCCGTCGAGGGTCTCCCGCGCCTGCTGCTCCATGGTGTCCTCGTCCATGACGCCGCGGCGAACGATCTCGCGGCCCAGGAACATGTTGTGGACGACGTCGAGGTTGTCGCAGAGCGCGAGGTCCTGGTAGACGACCTCGATCCCGAGCTCGTTGGCGTCCTTCGGTCCGTGGACCTTCACGGGCCGTCCTTCGAAGAGGTACTCACCCTCGTCGAAGGAGTGGATGCCCGCGATGCCCTTGATCAGCGTGCTCTTGCCGGCGCCGTTGTCGCCGACGAGGGCGGTCACGGCACCGGGGCGTACGACGAGGTCGACGCCGCGCAGGACGTGCACGGCTCCGAAGCTCTTCTGCATGCCGCGCAGCTCCAGCAGGGGCGCGGCGAGATGGTCGGGCCCGGTCTTCTCGGGCGCTTCGACGGTCACGAGGACCCTCCCTAGGGATGTGGGGACGTGCGGGACCGGTGGCCCGTCCACGTGGGGCGGGCCACCGGCGGGGCCGGCTACCTCAAGCCGTACTTCGTGCAGAGCTTGGCCACGGCGCCCTTGCAGACCTGCGAGGCGTCCGCCTGCTTGTCCTGGACGACCTGCTTGGCGTTGTCCTTGGTGACCCACACCGGCGTCGCGAGGACGGACGGGATCTCCTTCTTGAGCTTCGTGTCCTCCACCTTGCCCGTCGCGAGCTTGTCGGCCGCGGCCTTGTCGCCCTTGATCAGGTCGATCGCCAGGTCCGAGGCGGCCTTCGCCTCCAGCGTGGTGTTCTTGTAGACCGTGCCGCACTGGTAGCCCTGCAGGATGTTCTGCAGACCCTCGGTGCCGGCGTCCTGCCCGGTGACCGGGATCTTGCCGGCCTGACCATCGGCCTTGAGGCGCGCGATGATGCCGCCGGCCATCGTGTCGTTGGCGGAGATGATGCCGTCGATCTTGCCGTTGTTCTGCGTGTACATCTGGTCGAAGACCTGACCCGCCGTGGTGGCGTCCCAGTTCCCGGACTGGTCACCCACCAGGTGGTAGTCGCCCGAGCTCAGCTTCGGCTTGAGCGCCTGGGCATAGCCCTGCTTGAACAGCGCCGAGTTGTTGTCGGTGGCGGCACCGTCGACATAGACGATGTTGGCGCTCTTCTTGCCCATGTCGGTCAGGCACTGCTGCAGGCCCTGACCCATGAGCTCGCCGACCTTCACGTTGTCGAAGGAGACATAGTAGGAAGCGCCGCCGCCGAGGGTGAGTCGGTCGTAGTCGATGCTCTGGACACCGGCGTCGGCCGCCTTCTTCAGGCAGGCTCCGCCCGATTCGGAGTCGAGGTTGGTGATCATGATGACCTTGACGCCCTCGTTGATCATCGTGTCGCACAGCTCACCGAACTTGGCGGTGCTGCCGCCCGCGTTCTGGATGTCGGCCTTGAGCCCGGCCGCCTGGAACGCCTTCTGCAGGTTGGGTCGGTCCTGACCCTCCCAGCGAGGCGATGTCGTCGCGTCCGGCAGGATCACGCCGACGTCGGCCGAGGAGCTGCTGCCCCCGCCGCCTCCCCCGCTTCCGCCATTGTCACTGCTTCCACACGCAGCCAGCGACCCGAGCGCCAGCAGCCCCGCCGCGGTCAGCGACGCGACGCCAAGAGTTCTGCGCCTGTCCATACTTCTCGACCTCCATTGCTCGAGCATGTGTGACTGCCGTCACAGATATGTTGCGGACCACAACTTAGTGATCAGCGTCACCTCGAGCAAGGCCTCCCGCGAAGTTCCCCAATTTGGGCCGCTGGGGACTGCGCCGTCCCGGTCGGGCGCCTCCCGCGGACACGCCAGCACCCGCGCGCCGAGGGGCATGCGGGTGCTCGGGAACGAGGAGCGTGCGGCTCTCAGCCCCAGGCGTCAGCGAGCAGCGCGCGGGTGTCGGTGAGGAGCTGCGGGAGGGTCTTGGTGTTGCCGATGATCGGCATGAAGTTCTGGTCCCCCACCCACCGCGGGACGACGTGCTGGTGCAGGTGGGCCGCAATGCCGGCGCCGCCCGCCTCGCCCTGGTTCATCCCGATGTTGAACCCCGAGGCCTGCGAGACCTCGCCGAGCACGGCCACTGCCCGCTTCGTGAGCACCGCGATCTCCGCAGCCTCATCCTCGGTCGTCTCGACATAGCCGGCGATGTGGCGGTAGGGACAGACCATCACGTGGCCGGGGGCGTACGGATAGAGGTTGAGCACGACGTACGCCAACTCGCCGCGGTGAACGATGAGGCCGGTCTCGTCGTCGAGCGTCGGGACGCGGCAGAACGGGCACTCCCGCGCGGACGCGTCGACCGGCTTGTTCTCGCCGCGGATGTAGGCCATGCGGTACGGCGTCCACAGCCGGTCCAGCGCGTCGGCCTCGCCCACGCCGTCCTGTCGCAGCACGCTCACGTCCTCGGTCACGCGGGCCAGACTAACGAGCCCTCGTCCGACATCGGCACGGCGCCCGTCAGGGCGTCGTGGTGAGCCGCTCGGGCTCGAGCAGCTCGACGACGGGCATCGTCGGGTCGATCGAGAGGCCGAAGGTCCGGGCGTGGCCGTCGACGACGAACCAGACGGACTGGGCGACCAGCTTCTCCAGCGCGTCGGCAGACAGCTGCCGGTCGCTGCTCGTGAGCCACCGGCGTACGACGCCGAACACCGCGCCCACCAGGCCGAAGACGAGCGGATCCAACGCCCTGGCGTCCTCCTCGGAGAGCGTCCCGCCGAGCACCAGCATGCCCGCCGCGACGACCTGCGAGACCTCGGTCGCGATGCGCTCCATCCCCTCGCGCAGCGGTCCGTCGACCGCACCGTCGGGATCATGGTCGGCGGCGAGGTGGAGCGCCGGGTGGGCGACCGCCCAGCCGACGTAGGTCCCCACGATGCGGCGGATGATCTGCGGGACGGTGCCGTCGAGGCTCATCGCCGGGTGCAGCTCGCGCCACAGGCTCTCGATGATGCTCTGCTGGACGGCGCGGTCCAGATCGGCGCGATCCTCGAAGTGGCGATAGATCACGGTCCGGGAGATGCCGGCGTGGGCCGCGATCTGCTGCACCTTGACGTCGGCGCCCGGCTCGTTCTCCTCGATCGCGGCCATCGCGGCATCGATGATCTGCTGGCGTCGGGTCTCGTTGTGCTTGTCCCAGCGCGCCTGACGGCCATCGCTCCTCGTCGCCGCCATGGGTCAGTCCCGTCCTCCGCGCAGCCGCGCATAGCGCGGCCCACGCGCGGTCGCGGCGACGCGGAGCATCTCGTCGACGTCGACGAGCTTGACCCGCGGCCGCCCGGCCGCGGCGCCGCGGCGCTTCTCCTCCGCATCGATCGCCTGCCAGCCGGCCAGGTCGACCATCGCCGGCTGGCGTCCACGGATGATCGCCGCGACGCTGCTCGCGTCACCGACGGGCTCGGGGATGACGCCGCTGTCGAGATCGTCGAGCAGCTGGTCGACGCTCTCCTCGGCATCGGTCTTGTTGGTGCCGATGAACCCCGTCGGACCACGCTTGACCCAGCCGGCGACGTAGACGCCGGGCACGACCCGGCCCCGGTCGTTCGGCACGGTGCCGGTGGCGGCGTCGTACGGCAGGTCGGCGACCGGCAGCCCCTTGTAGCCGATCGCGCGCAGCAGCAGACCGGTCTCCAGCAGCTCCGTCTCGCCCGTGGGCACCGCGCGAGTGACACCCCGATCATCGGTCTGGAGCCGGTTGCGGCCGACCTCGACCGCGCGGACCCGGCCGTGGTCGCCGGCGACCACGGCGGTCGGCGAGGCGAGGAACCGCAGGACGATCGTGCGCTTGGCGGGGTCGACCGGGCGGCCGTGGAGCTCCCTGAGGAGCCGCGACTTCACCGAGTCGGCGGCGAACGCCTCCTCGGCCGGCAGGTCGCCGGTGTCGACCACGACGTTGATCCCGGTGTGGCCGGCGAGGCCGACCAGCTCGGGCACCGTGAACGCCGCCTCCGCGGGACCGCGGCGTCCGAGCACGACCACCTCGCGGACGTTGCTGTCGCGCAGCGCCGCGAGCGGACCGTCGGAGACGTCCGTGCGCGACAGCAGCTCCGGGTCCTCGGCGAGGATCCGCGCACAGTCGAGGGCGACGTTGCCGTTGCCGACGATGACGACGCGCCCGGCAGGGTTCGACGCGGCGTCGATCCGGACGTCGAGGTCCTGCTTGTCGGGGTGGCCGTTGTACCACCCCACGAAGTCGGTGGCCGAGAGCGAACCCGGCTGGTCGTCGCCCGGGACGCCGAGCGGCCGGTCGCTCGCGGCTCCGACCGTGTAGAGCACGGCGTGGTAGCGCGCGGTCAGCTCGGCATGGGAGATGTCCTTGCCGACCTCGACCCCCAGGAAGTAGCGGAAGCCCGGCTGGCTCTCGATCTGGCTGAAGAGGTTCTCGACCTGCTTGGTGTGCTGGTGGTCGGGCGCCACGCCGGCACGCACGAGGCCGTACGGCGTCGGCAGCCGGTCGAAGACATCGACCGTGATCTCGGGGTGCTTGAGCAGCTCGTCGGCGGCGTAGAGCCCCGCCGGCCCGGCACCCACCACCGCCACCCGAAACGGGCCGGTGCGTGTGAGCCGGCGTTGCGGGTGGACTAGCGCCAGCGGCGTCCGATCACGGTGCGGGAAGACCTGGAAGTACTCCGCGTTGAGCGCGAGGAACGGCTCCTGGGCGGGCGTCAGCGTGGTGTGCGGGACGATCGCGTCCGCCGGGCAGGCGGTGGCGCAGGCGCCGCAGTCGACACAGGACGCGGCGTCGACGTACAGCATCTCGGCCTCGCCGAACCCGGGCTCGCCGGGGGCCGGGTGGATGCAGTTGACCGGACACGCCACGACGCACGAGGCGTCGGCGCAACAGGATTGGGTGACGACGTGGGGCACGGCTGACCGTTCTTGCTCGAGAGGCCGCAGCCTCGGGAGTCCGGAGTTGTCTCAGTGAGCGGCAGAGGCCGGCTCGCTGCGGAAGCGGGCCGGGCGGCCGTCGATCTTCATGGCCTTCCAGATCTGCTTCGTGACGCGGTTCCGCAGGCCGAGGTTGTCGGCGAGCATGCGCACATCGGAGAAGAGGTCGCGCAGCATCTTGCGGGACTCCGGCGACTCCCACCAGATCTCCTTGGCGACCTCGTCCGGGATGCCCATGTCGGCGAGCGCCTTCCTGCTCGGCTTCATGATCACGTCGCAGAGCCAGCGCATGATCACCGGGTAGAGCGCCGCCAGGAGCTGCTTCTTCACCGGGTTGAGCTCGGGCACGTGGTGCTCGAGGAACTGGTGGGCGAAGCCGATGTGGCGCGCCTCCTCGGCGATGTGGATCTGCATGACGCGGTCCATCAGCGGATGCATGCCACCGGCGCGCATGACGTTCTTCTGGAGGTGGTCGATCGGCTCCTCGCCGGCAAGGATCCCGACGAAGAACGCCTCGGGGAACCAAGCCCCGGCGGTCGCCAGCAGCGGAATCAGCGTCTTGAAGTACGCCGACGAGCCGGTCGCGTCCGGGCAGACGCGGTTCACCAGCTCCTGGAACATCTGGGTGTGGTGGGTCTCCTCGGTCACCTCATGGGTGGCGTAGCGGAACTCCGGGTTGTCGTTGCGGCTCCAGAGCAGGTACTGCATGACGCCGCTGATCAAGAGCTGCTCGAACTGCAGCCCGACCTTGGCGACCATCGCCATGCGGTACATCCCGATCTCGATCTGGCGCTCCTTGGGAAGCGCCTTGTACCACGGGTGGGCGCCGATCTCGTCCGCGTCGGAGAGGATCCAACGCTCGTCGTTCGGGACGACGGCGAACTCCGGCGACTCCCAGTCGATGTCCTTGAAGGCGTCGAAGTGCTGGTCCACCGAGGCCTGCGACAGCGTGCGGAGCGTGTCGTAGTAGCCCTGCCTGCCCTGCGCCTGGTGAGCGCCGGGGGCGACGGCCTTGTCGTGCTTCTCCTGCTGGACTGCAGTCATGTCGAGCACCTCTTCAGCATCGAGTTCAGCGTTGAACGAACGAGGACGTGACCCAGGTTACGCAGACTCGTGTCCCGTAAACAAGAGTACGCGCGACATGGAGTCACATTTATCTTTCATCCACCTCCTGGCCGGTGCGTGCCGGGGCTGAAATGCACGACGACCCGGAGCCGCCCGGCTCCGGGTCGTCGCGTCGCGTGGCGCTGCTAGACCTGCTCGTGCGACTCCACGGCCGCCACGACGCGTGCGATCGCGTCCTCGATCGGCACACCGTTGTCCTGCCGGCCGTCGCGGTAGCGGAACGAGACCGCCCCCTTCTCGGCGTCCTCGCCGCCGGCGATCAGCATGAACGGCACCTTCTGCAGCTGCGCGTTGCGGATCTTCTTCTGCATCCGGTCGTCGGAGTCGTCGACCTCGACGCGGATGCCGGCCCTCTTCAGCCGGTCAGCGACGTCGTAGAGGTAGTCCGTGAAGGCGTCGGCGACCGGGATCGCCTGCACCTGGACGGGAGCGAGCCACGGAGGGAACGCGCCGGCGTAGTGCTCCACCAGGACGCCGAAGAACCGCTCGATCGAGCCGAACTTCGCCGAGTGGATCATGACCGGCTGCTGCCGGGAACCGTCGGCGGCGGCGTACTCCAGACCGAAGCCGGCGGGCTGGTTGAAGTCGTACTGGACCGTGCCCATCTGCCACGTGCGGCCGATGGCGTCCTTGGCCTGGACGGAGATCTTCGGGCCGTAGAAGGCCGCACCGCCCGGGTCGGGAACCAGCTCGAGGCCGGTCTCCTTGCCGACCTGCTCGAGGATCGCGGTCGCGGTCGCCCAGTCCTCGTCGCTGCCGACGAACTTCTCCTTGTTGGTGTCGTCGCGGGTCGAGAGCTCGAGATAGAAGTCGTCCAGACCGAAGTCCTGCAGCACACTCAGCATGAAGTTGAGGAGGTGCTTGACCTCCTCCGGCGCCTGCTCCTTCGTGCAGTAGGAGTGGCTGTCGTCCTGGGCGAAGCCACGCACGCGCGTCAGCCCGTGGATCACGCCCGACTTCTCGTAGCGGTAGACGTGCCCGAACTCGAAGAGCCGCAGCGGCAGCTCGCGGTAGGAGCGGCCCCGGCTCTTGAAGATCAGGTTGTGCATCGGGCAGTTCATCGCCTTGAGCTGGTAGTTCGCGCCCTCGAACTCCATCGGCGGGAACATCGTGTCGGCGTAATAGGGCAGGTGGCCCGAGGTGTGGAAGAGGCCGTCCTTGGTGATGTGGGGCGTGCCGACGTAGGAGAAGCCCTCCTCGATGTGGCGCCGACGGACGTAGTCCTCCATCTCCCGCTTGATCACCCCACCCTTGGGATGGAAGACCGGGAGGCCGGACCCGATCTCGTCGGGGAAGCTGAACAGGTCCAGCTCGCGGCCGAGCTTGCGGTGGTCGCGGCGCTCGGCCTCCTCGAGCCGGTGGAGATGCTCCTCAAGCGCCTCCTTGGTCTCCCACGCGGTGCCGTAGATGCGCTGGAGCTGCTTGTTCTTCTCGTCGCCGCGCCAGTACGCCGCCGCCGACCGCATCAGCTTGAACGCCGGGATGCGCTTCGTGGTGGGCAGGTGAGGGCCGCGGCAGAGGTCCTTCCACGCCGTCTCGCCCTTGCGGTCGAGGTTGTCGTAGATCGTCAGCTCACCGGCGCCGACCTCGACGTTCGCGCCCTCGGCGGCGCCCTCCGCGTGGCCGGAGCCCTTGAGGCCGATCAGCTCGATCTTGTAGGGCTCGTCCTGGAGCTCCTCGATCGCCTCCGCGTCGGTGACGACGCGCCGGGAGAAGCGCTGGTTCTCCTTGATGATCTTGCGCATCCGGGACTCGATCTTGACCAGGTCCTCGGGCACGAACGGGGTCTCGACGTCGAAGTCGTAGTAGAAGCCGTCCTGCACCGGCGGGCCGATCCCGAGCCTCGCCTCTGGGAACAGCTCCTGCACCGCCTGGGCCATCACGTGGGCAGTCGAGTGCCGCAGGATGTCGCGACCGTCCGCGGAGTCGATCGCGACGCCCTCGACCTCGTCGCCGTCCTGCAGCTCGTAGGCGAGGTCCTTCAGGCGGCCGTTGACCCGCCCGGCGATGATCGCCGGCTCGTCCTTGAACAGCTCCCAGGCCTTCGTGCCCGTCGTGACCGTCCGCTCCTCACGCCCTGACGCGGTGAGTACGACGATCTTCAGCTCGGACACGGTTGCTCCTGTGGTCGGGTCGGATGCCGCCGAACGGCGGTCGCTCGATCGTATCCGGAGCGTCGGGGCCGGCGCTCATCGGTGAGCCGCGCCGCGCGGTCACCGTGAAGCGAGTCGTGGCGAACCGCAGCCGCTGGTTCGCCGTACGCACGATCTCGAAGCCGAAGCCCACCTGGCCCACCGTCGTGCGCGTGGGAAGCAGGCCGCGCCGGACGAGCGTGCGGAGGGGCTTGAGCAGGCCCAGCGTGCCATGCGCGAGCCGGCGCCCCGGGACCAGCGCGATGTAGGAGTGCCCGGAGCCAGTCCAGATCTGCCACCGGACGTGGTTGAACCACAGGTGACCGGCACGGCGCCCGTACGGCACCTGGCGGTGGTTGTCGGTCCAGATCATGACCTCGTTGCTGTTGTTGTCGGCCACGCCGTTGAGCCAGAGGTCGTACGCCGCGTCGTAGATGCCCCGTCCAGGCGTCCGCGCCGCCCAGGAGGTGCGCAGGACGTGGAACGACGAGAGCCGCGGCTCGTGCCCGGTCGCCCAGTTGTGGAAGTCGCGGTGCGTGTTGGGGTAGCTCTTCACGGCGGTGTCGGTCGGGTTCGCGACCTTCGCGTCGACCGTCCACCGCGCCCGGCTGCACACCCGCAGGTGCTGCGACATGCGGTAGCCCGACGCGTTCCACATGTCGTTGTCGACCGTGTAGGCCCCTCGGCTCCACATGCCGTGGTGGGCCCAGGTCGCATAGACCGGATGCGGACAGGCGGGTGTCGTCGCCGTCGCGGGCGAAGGCCGGGCCACGAGCGCCAGCAGCGGCACGAGGAGGAGGATGGCGAGCGGCGCAGCCGCCGCCGTCGTACGACGCAAGAGCCTGGTCGAGAGCACCGCCCCACCCTCCTGTCTGTCGAACGCGCCCACCATCCCCAGAATTGGGTATCCGACGGCGCCGTCGTCATGCCGCCATCACACCCGTCGGCGGCAGGACCCATGACACGGATCACCCAGGAAGCCGGATAGATCGAGCGGTCCCCGACGTTCAACCCCCAGGAGTCGCCCGGCCCGACCGCTGCGTCTCCCGCTGTGCCGGAACCCACCCCGTGCGCGTTCCCGCCGCAAAGCAACTGTCTCCGTGCACGAGGAACTCCCCCGCTTGTCTTCACCGTTCAACACGCCCCTCCGCTTCGCCATCGCCGCGCCCGCCCGGGCGATCTCCCTGTCCGCCGCCATCGCCATCGCTGCGACCCTCGTCGTGGCGGTCCACCGGCACGACCACTCCCCGGAGGCGACCGCGAGCGGCGCGCGCCCACCCGTCGCCGCGAACGCACCCGTGCGACGCGAGCTCGCCGTGTCCCGCTCCTGGGATCGCCTGGACAACCAGGAACGCGTACGGCACGCCGCGCCGGCGCGCACGCACGCGGCCGGGCCGCCCGCGAGGTCTCGACCGCCCCTCCGGAAGGCTCCTCACCCGCGGCTCCCGGTCGCTCCCAGCGACGCCGCGCAGACCGTCGCCGCGGCGATGAGCTCGACCGTCAACGTGCCGGGACAGTGTCTGGCGTGGTCGCGTGAGCAGGCGGGGATCCCGTCGAAGTACGCCGACGCGACCAGCGCCTGGGACCACGCGACCGGGCGGCACCCCGACTCCGCGGACCCGCCGCGCGGCGCCGCCGTCTATTGGACCGGCGGCAGCAGCGGACACGGGCACATCGCCATCTCGCTGGGCGACGGGCAGGTCCGCTCCTCCGACGCCGGCGGCACCGGCCAGGTCGCGACCGTCTCGATCCGCCATCTCAGCCTCGAGTGGAACCTGCAGTACGCCGGGTGGGCGAACTCGATCAACGGCTACACGATCCCCGGGGTCGCCGCCGCCTGACCGGTGGACGGTGTCTGCATCCGCCGGGACGTCGCTGTATCTTCACCCGAAGTGAGGCGCGTCACCAGGAGGTAGGTGTGGCGGCGAAGTCGGATCTCCCTGCGACGACGAGTCGATACCTGCGCTTCGGCCACCCCGGAGCGTTCAGCTCGGCCGTCAGCGCGATGTATCGCCCCGTCGTCTTCGAGTCCGCGCCGCGCGGGCGGTTCTCCGGGACGATCGGGGCCTACCAGGTCGAGGACCTGTTGGTGACCCACGTGGACGCGACGACGCACGAGTTCCGGCACGAGGGCAGCGGTCCCGCACCCGACGCGGATCCGGTCAAGGTCTTCGTGCCGGTCGAAGGAGTGGCGGTCCTGCGGCAGCGGGAGCAGGAGGTCGCTCTCCGGCCCGGAACACTCGGCCTGGTCGACACGGCGCAGACCTACTGGATCCACGGCGACCACGGGTTCGACTGCCTCATCCTGATGCTCCCGCGCAACGCACTCGGCCTGGAACCCGACGCGATCGCGGAGCTCGCCGCCGCCCGTCTCGGCGCGGGCTCCCTCGAAGGCGTGGTCGTGCCGTACCTCTCGGGCCTGGCGCGGAACCTCGACGTGCTCGCCGGCGCCAGTGGACGCCGCGTCGCCCACACGACCGTCGAGCTGCTGTCCACACTGCTCCACGCCGAGCTCGGTCCCCGCCTCTCCGTCACGGGGGCGCAGCGGGCCGACCTGCGGCAACGAGCGCACGCGTACGTGCGGGAGCACCTCGACGACCGCACGCTCTCCCCGAGCACCATCGCGGCGGCTCTCCACGTCTCCCCGCGCTACGTGCAGAGCCTGTTCAGCGAGACCGGAACGACGGTGACCGGCTTCGTCCGGGCCCAACGCCTCGACGCGTCCCGACGCGACCTCGCCGACCCCCTGCTCGCCCACATCGGCATCGCCGACGTCGCCGCGCGGTGGGGCTTCGCCGACGGGCCACACTTCACCCGGGCGTTCAAGCAGGCCTTCGGCATGACGCCGAGCCAGTACCGCCGGGCCGCGGGCGCCGTCGCTGCCCACTGACGTCCTGGGCGTCAGGCGCCGTACGCGACGGCCACTGTGCGCGCTCGTGCAAGGTGTTGTGCGGCGTCGTTCAAGCCCTCCGCACGAGACCGTTGCCAGCATGTGAGAGCCGTCACACCGATGGCTCTGACTTGCGGAGGTTTCCCCGATGAGCGTTCACCAGCTCAGCGCCCTGCTCGCCGCGGCCGCCGAGGCCGGCGGCTCGGTCCCCAACTTCTCCGACCCGCCCCAGAAGGCGCGGGCGGACTTCGCCGCGTTCCTCGGCGGCCTGCCGGTCCCGGACGGGATCGCCGTCGAGGCCCGCGAGGTCGCCGGCGTCCCTGGGCTGCAGGTGACCCCCGTGAACGGCTCCGACCGGGTCGCGGCCCTCTATCTCCACGGCGGGGCGTACGTCGCCGGCGACCCGCAGGGCTACCTCGGGATCATCGGCGGGATCGCCAAGGCGAGCGGCTTCGCGGTCTTCGCCCCCGACTACACGCTCGCGCCGGCGAAGCGCTTCCCCGGTGCGGTCGACGAGGCGCTCGCGGTCTACCGCGTCCTGGCCGAGGAGGTGGGTGCCGACCGGCTCACCGTCGTCGGCGACTCCGCGGGCGGCGGCCTCGCGCTCGCACTCCTCGTGGCGGCCCGCTCCGCCGGCGTACCGCAACCGGCTGCTGCGGTGCTCCTCTCGCCGTGGGCGGACCTGACCTGCTCGGGCGAGTCCGCGTCGGGGCGCGCCGACCGGGACCCGCTGCTCTCCCGCCAGCAGCTGCTCGACGCGGCCGCGGTCTACCTCGACGGGGCCGACCCGCGCGACCCGCTCGCCTCACCGGCCCTCGGCGACCTCTCCGGGCTGGCGCCGATCACGGTCCACGTCGGCACCGAGGAGGTGCTCTACGACGACGCCGTCCGCGTCGCGGACGCCTCCGGCGGGACGCTGCGCGCCTGGGACGGCATGGTCCACGACTGGGCCCTCTTCTGGTTCGCCGTCGACGAGAGCGCCGAGGTCCTCGCTGAGGTCGGCGCGACGGTGGCGTCCGCGACGTCCATCAAGGAGACGATCTGACATGAGCACGACGACCATCCCCGAGCAGCGCGACGTGATCATCATCGGCGCCGGCATCGCGGGCCTCTACATGCTGCACACCTGCCGCACGCTCGGCCTCGACGCCGTCGTCCTCGAACGCGGCGACGGCGTGGGCGGCACGTGGTACTGGAACCGCTACCCGGGCGCCCGCTGCGACGTCGAGAGCCTCGACTACTCCTACTCCTTCGACGACGACCTCCAGCAGGAGTGGCGCTGGGCCGAGAAGTACGCCACGCAGCCGGAGATCCTGGCCTATCTGGACCACGTCGCCGACCGCTTCGACCTGCGCCGCGACATCCGACTCGCCGCGAACGTCGTCAGCGCGGAGTTCGACGAGCGCACCGAAGGCTGGACGGTCGACACCGAGGACGGCCGGCGGTTCACGGCGACGTACGTCGTCGCGGCCACCGGCGTGCTCTCCCAGCCGAAGGTCCCGAGCTTCCCGGGGCAGGACGACTTCCGCGGCACGGTCCTCGTGAGCTCGCAGTGGCCGAGCGACGGGTTCGACTTCACCGGCAAGCGGGTCGCCGTCATCGGCGCCGGCTCGACCGGCATCCAGATCACTCCCCTGGTCGCCGAGCAGGCCGAGCAGGTCTTCGTCATGCAGCGCACGCCGAGCTACTCGATCCCGGCGTACAACCGGCTCCTCACCGACGAGGAGTTCGCCGCGGCCGTCGCGGAGTATCCCGAGCGTCGCCGGACCGCCCGCACCACGTTGCTCGGCGTCGACACCCGCAACCCGAACGTCTCCACCTTCGAGCTCCCGGAGGCCGAGGTGCGGGCGGCGTACCAGCGCAACTTCGACTACGGCGGCCCGATGAAGCTGCTCACGACCTTCAACGACCCGATCGTCGACCAGCGGGCCAACGACGTCGCGGCGGCGTTCCTGGCCGAGCGCATCCGCGAGCGGGTTGGCGACCCGGAGCTCGCCGAGCGGCTCATCCCCGACTACCCGGTCGGCTCGCGGCGCCTCTGCGTCGACACCGACTACTACGAGACGCTGCGTCGCGACGACGTCGCGCTCGTCGACCTGCGCGAGGCGCCGATCGTCACGTTCACCGAGAGCGGGATCCGGACGGCCGACGCGGAGTACGCCGTCGACGTGATCGTCCTGGCGACCGGGTTCGACGCCATCACCGGAGCGCTGCGTGCCATCGACCCCCGCGGCAGGTACGGCGCCTCGCTGCGCCGCAAGTGGGATGAGTACCCCGCCAGCTACCTCGGTGTCATGGTCGCCGGCTTCCCGAACCTCTTCACCATCACCGGGCCACTGAGCCCGTCGGTGAACAGCAACATGTTCGTCGCCATCGAGCAGCACGTGGAGTTCATCGCCCGCCTGCTCGAGCACGCGGTCGACCGTGGTCATGCCCTCGTCGAGGCCACCGTCAAGGCCGAGGAGGGCTGGATCGCTCACGCCGCCGAGGTGGCGAACATGACGGTGTTTCCGCTGGCCGACTCCTGGTACACCGGCGCGAACATCGCCGGCAAGGCGAGCGCGGTCATGCCCTACCTCGGCGGGATCGGCGGCTACCAGCAGGTGATCGACGAGATCGCCGACGACGACTTCCGCGGCTTCAAGGTCTCCGAGCGAGCCCTCGCCTCCGCCTGACCAACCCCTCGATCCACAGGAGAACCGATGAGCATCCAGATCCGAGCCAGCGTCGTCGAGAAGGTCGGCGCACCGTTCACCTACACCGACCTCGAGCTCGACGAGCCCGGCGCCGGCGAGATCCTCGTCCGCATCGTCGCGTCCGGCGTGTGCCACACCGACGCCAACACCCGCAGCGGGGACATGCCGCTCCCCCTGCCCGGGGTGCTCGGTCACGAGGGCGCCGGCATCGTGGAGGCTGTGGGCCCCGGCGTCACCTCCCCCAAGGTCGGCGACCACGTCGTCCTCGGCTGGCCCTACTGCGGCGAGTGCAAGAACTGCCTCGAGGGCGAGCCGCGCTACTGCCTCAGCATCGGCCCGGCGCTCGTCGCCGGGGTCCGGTTCACCGGCGAGAAGACCGGCACCAGCGGCTACCGCCGCCTCGATGGCTCGTCGGTCTCCGGCCACTTCTTCGGCCAGTCCTCCTTCGCCACCCACTCCCTCGCCCTGGCGCGCCAGGCTGTCGTCATCCCCGAGGACGTGCCGCTCGAGATCGCCGGTCCGCTCGCCTGCGGCATCGCCACCGGCGCAGGCGCGGTGCTCAACACCGCCCGTCCCCAGGTCGGCGCGAGCATCGTGGTGTACGGCGCCGGCGCGGTCGGCCTCGCGGCGATCATGGCCGCGACGAACACGCCGGCCACCACGATCGTCGCCGTCGACGTCCACGAGTCCCGTCTCGACCTGGCCGCGAAGTACGGCGCGACCCACGTCGTCAACGCCTCCTCGACCTCCGACGTCGTCGCCGCCGTGCAGGAGATCCTCGGCGGCACCGCCGACTTCGCACTCGACTGCACCGGGGTCATCCCGGTCGTCGAACAGGCCATCGACACCGTCGGCATGCTCGGCACCGCGATCCTCATCGGCGGTGCCCCGGCCGAGGCCACCTTCACCGCCGACCACTTCCGCACCCTCTTCGGCAAGCGGATCGTGGGCACGCTCGGCGGCAGCGGACGCTCCGAGCGACTCATACCGGCGCTCCTCGACCTGTGGCGCCAGGGCCGCTTCCCCTTCGACGAGCTCATCGAGGCCTTCGACTTCGAGGACATCGAGGGCGCCCTCGAGGCCAGCCACCGCGGCGACGTCATCAAGCCCGTCGTCCGCATGCCCGAGCCCGCCGGCCACTGACCGACCCTGACACGAGGAGTCCCCATGACCACCGACACCATCTCCACCTCCGTCTGGGAGGGCAAGCTCTACTCCGACGGCTGGCAGCCCGGCTCCGGCGAGCCGATCACCGTCACCGCGCCCGGCACCCGAACCGTTCTCGGCAGCGTCGGCACCGCGACCCCGACCGACCTCGACCGGGCGGTCGCCTCGGCCCGCGCCGCCCAGCGTGCGTGGGGCCGCGCGCCGTACGCCGAACGCGCCGCCGTGATGCTCAAGGCGGCGGCGCTCCTCCAGGCCGAACCTGAGCGCCTCGCGCCGATGCTCGTCGCCGAGTCGGGATCGGGCCAAGGCAAGGCAGGCTTCGAGGTCGGCCTCGTCGTCTCCGAGCTGCAGGAGTGCGCGGCGCTGGCCTCGCACCCGTCCGGCGAGGTGCTCCGCTCGGTCAAGCCGCGGCTCTCGCTCGCCCGCCGCGTCCCGATCGGCGTCGTCGGCGTGATCGCACCGTTCAACTTCCCGGCCATCCTGGCGATGCGCTCGGTCGCACCCGCGCTCGCGCTCGGCAACGCCGTCGTACTCAAGCCCGACCCGCGGACCTCCCTCTCCGGCGGCCTGCTGCTGGCGGAGCTGCTCCAGGAGGCCGGCCTGCCCGACGGCGTCCTCCACGTCCTCCCCGGAGGCGGCGATCTCGGCGCCGCACTGGTCGCCCACCCCGACGTACCCTGCATCTCCTTCACCGGCTCCACCGCGGCCGGACGTCGGATCGGTGAGGCGGCCGGCCCCTTGCTCAAGCGAGTCCACCTCGAGCTCGGCGGCAACAACGCGATGCTCGTGCTGCCGGACGCCGACGTCCAGGCCGCCGCCTCCGTCGCCGCCTGGGGGTCCTTCCTCCACCAGGGCCAGATCTGCATGACCACGGGGCGTCACCTCGTGCACCGCTCCATCGCCGAGGAGTACGTCGCCGCGCTGGTCGACAAGGCGAGGAACCTGCCCGTCGGCGACCCGACGGACCCGGCGAACGCCCTCGGTCCCCTCATCGACGACCGTCAGCGCGACCACGTCCACGCGATCGTGACCGAGGCGGTGGAGCACGGCGCGACGCTGGCCGCCGGCGGCTCCTACGACGGCCTCTACTACCGGCCGACCGTCCTGACCGGCGTCACGCCCGACAACCCGGCGTGGACCCAGGAGATCTTCGGCCCCGTCGCGCCGGTGCAGGTCTATGACGACGTCGACGAGGCGATCGACATCATCAACGCCTCGGAGTACGGCCTCTCGGTCTCGATCCTGACCGCGAACCCGTACGCCGCGTTCGAGCTGTGCGACCGCATCGAGTCGGGAGCCGTCCACGTCAACGACGCGACGGTGGACGACGAGGCGGTGATCCCCTTCGGCGGGAGCAAGGCGTCCGGGGTCGGCGGCCGCTTCGGCGGACCGCACGCCAACCTCGACACCTTCACCGAGACCCAATGGGTCACCCTCCAGGGCGATATCGAGCGCTACCCGTTCTGAGCGGCGACGCCGCCAGGCCGTTGGTGCCCCTGCCGCAGACACCTGGTTGACCAGAGGCTGAGCCACCCTCTGAACTGGGTCCCAGGCACCGTGACCCGGGGCCGGCCCTCCCGCGGCCGGCCCCGGGAAGACGAACGAAGGAGTGAACGATGTATTCGGACCTTCAGGACAAGGTCGCGCTCATCACCGGCGGCGCAGGCGGTCTCGGCGCGGCGACCGCGAGGGCCTTCCTCAACGAGGGGGCGAAGGTCGCCATCGTCGACCTCGACCAAGGCGCGCTCGACGCCACCGCGGCCGACCTCGCGGCCGATCCCGACCGACTCATCTCGATCGCTGCCGACGTCAGCAAGGATGAGGACGTCAAGCGCTACGTCGACACCACCGTCTCGACGTGGGGTCGGATCGACGCCTTCTTCAACAACGCCGGGATCGAAGGCAGGGTGGCCCCGCTCGTCGACCAGGCCGTCGCCGACTTCGACCGCCTCGTCTCGATCAACATCCGCGGGACCTGGCTCGGCCTCCACTACGTCCTTCCCGTGATGTATGCCCAGAAGTCCGGCAGTGTCATCAACACCTCCTCCATCGGCGGCCTGTCCGCCGGTCCGCTCCCGGTCTCGCCCTACGTCACCTCCAAGTTCGCGATCACCGGGCTGACCCGCATCGCGGCGGTCGAGTCCGCGCCCTATCAGGTCCGGGTCAACTCCATCCACCCCTCGCCGGCCAACACGCGCATGATGCGCTCGCTCGAGGAGGGCTCCGGCGCGGCCCAGGAGGACATCGCGCACTCGATCCCGCTGGGCCGCTACGCCGAGCCCGGCGACATCGCCAACCTCGTGCTCTTCCTCGCGTCGACGCAGTCCGCCTTCATCACCGGCTCGCAGCATCGCATCGACGGAGGCATGCTCAGCTGAAGTGACGGGGCTGATGAAGTCGGATGCCGTGGTGCTGCCGCACCACGGCATCCGAGTGAACTCCCTGCACCCGGGGCTGATCCGCACACCGATCACCGAGGGCATCGCGACGACATGATCCCGACGACGACATGATCCCGATCCCGCTCGGCGCCGCGCTCCGGGCAGCCCGAGGAGGTCGCCGCATTCGTCGTCTTCCGAGGAGTGGTCGTATGCCACCGGCTGGGAGTTCGTGACGAACGTCAGGAGCGCGCAGGCGGACGCGTGAGGTCGGGGACGGCGAGGCCATGGACGTCATCAGCGGCCACGAACCGGTCGGGGCGCAGGGCGATGACCGTGGTCCCGTAGCGGCTCATCCAGTCGAGCATCGCGTGGTCCAGGTCGATCACGTCCGTCTCGGCCTCGGAGTAGGCGTCCTTCGGGCGAACCGTCACGTAGCGAGCACCGAGGGCGTCCCAGCCGGCCTTCTCCTCCGGCGTGAGCACGGTCGCCGGATCGACGTTCGCGCCGAGCAGAATGAAGCCCTCACCGATGAGATCATCGAGGAGGTGCTCCAGGCCCATCGGGTCGCACACCCGGGGCTGCGGGATCATGCGAGCGATCGCGGAGTCGTCGCTCGCCACCGGGCCGCGGAACCACCCATCGGCCAGGACGGGGTCGCGCGAGAGCGGCGGCCCCCACGGGGTGACCTGGAAGGACGGGTCCGGGGCGCTCATCTCCGCGATCTCCTCGGGAGTGGCGAGCCCCTTGATCACCCGGCCGTTGGTGACCGCGACGTGAGTGTAGAAGGCGACGTTCGGCCGGCGTTCCGCCTCGTAGGTGTCGAGCACCGCCTCGTCGAGCCGGCCGTGGAGCACACGAGCGAGCTTCCAGCCGAGGTCGTAGCTGTCACGGATGCCGGACTGCATGCCGGCACCGGCCCACGGCGGCATGAGGTGCGCAGCGTCGCCGGCGAGGAAGATCCGCCCCTGGCGCCACGTCTTCGCCATCCGGACGTGGTGGCGGTAGAACGCCCACTGGTGCAGCGTGACGTCCTTCTCGTCGTGGCCGAGGGAGTGGATGAGCGGCCAGACCTGCTCCTCGGTGGCGTAGTCGTCGGGGGTCTCGCCCGGACGCAGCGGGATCTCCCAGCGGTGAGCGCCGGTGCCGACGGCGACGTCGACGACCGGGCGGTCCCGGTCGGTCCAGAACGTGAGGAAGTCACGGTCGGGCCACCATCGCTTGGCGTGACAGTCGATGATGATCCACTGCTCGTTCTCGGTGTCTCCCTCGAGCGGGATCCCGAGCATCTCCCGGGTGGGGCTCGACCCGCCATCGGCCGCGATGGCGTACTTCGCGCGGATGACCCGGGTGGAGCCGTCGGAACCGATCGAGGTGACGGTCACGCCGGTCACGTCCTGCTCGACCTTGAGGACGTCCGCGCCGTAGAGGACGGTCAGGTGCTCGCCGTACAGCTCCTGGGCAGCGGTGCGGAGCTCGGCCTCCATGGTCGGCTGGTAGAGGTTGTAGAAGCGCGCGTCCGCCCCGAGGTTCGACGGGTCGTGCCATACGCGCATGACCTCCTTCCGGTCGTAGGTCAGCCACCGCAGGGCGAGCTGCGGGTCGATCGCACTCCGCATCCGGTCACCGACCCCCAGGTTCTGCATGATCCGCATGGTCCAGTCGTTGACCGTCACCGCGCGGGCGCGGGGATAGATCGACTCCTCGCGCTCCAGCGCGATCACGGAGACGCCGTACCGGGCGAGCGTCAGGCTCGCCGCCAGGCCGGTCGGCCCATAGCCGATGACCGCAACATCCGCGTCGTAGCCGTCGCTCATGTGGAGAACTCCCTCTCGTCTCGATGGAAGCCGCGCAGCGTCAGTTGTGCAGCACGAAGTCGGTGACCAGCCGGTTGAACTCATCGGCGTGCTCGAGCTGAGCCCAGTGCCCACACCGGTTGATCAGCACGGCGCGCGAGTTCGGGATGGCGGCGGCGAGGAACAGCGTGGACTCGAAGGAGACGACACGATCATCGCGACCGTGGATGAGCAGGGCCGGCGCCGTCACACCCGCCAGCTTCGTCTTGTCGGCCCAGATCGGGATCGGCGCCTTCGGGCCCGCGGCGACGACGTTGTCGAGATGCTCCTGACCCTTGAGCGCCGCCGTGGAGCGCTCCTCGGTGAGCTCGGCGCTGGCGAAGCGCGCCTTGTCGTAGACCATGATCTCGACCAGGCGACGCATGCCTTCCGGGCTGGCGTCCCGGTAGGCGTCGTACATGATCTTGAGCCCCTCGCTGAGGCCCCCACCCGCACCGAAGAGGAAGGGGCCCATCTGCAGCGGCGGGCCCATCGTGATCAGGTGGGAGACGCGCTCGGGCCGCTCCGAGGCGAGCCGGATCGAGGTGTGGCCGCCCATCGAGTTCCCGACGAAGGCCGCCTTCTCGATGCCGAGGGCGTCGAGCAGCTGTACGGCGACGTCGACGTGGTCGAGGGTGGCGAAGTCGACCGGGTCGGAGGCCCCCCAGCCGGGCATGTCCGGCGCAATGACGCGGAAGTTCTGCGAGAGCGCCTCGATGTTGGGCGAGTAGTTGCTCCACCCGGTGGCGCCCGGGCCGCCGCCGTGCAGGAGCACGATCGGCGGTGCGTCCGGGGAGCCCGCCTCGTTGTAGTGGATGTGCCAGTCCTGGGTGTGCAGGTCCTTGCCGGTGGATTCAGCGGTGATGGCCATGGCGGGGGTTCCCTCTCGGTTCATAGGGGCGGTACGGGAGTGTGTGGCGAGCGGTGGGGCTCAGCGGATGTAGTCGTCGTGCAACTGGCTGGCGACCTCGCTGGCCGGCCGGTGGCCCCAGCTGTTGAGACGGTCGAGGGTCTTGACCTCCCAGGTCGCGTCGTCGATGAGCAGGCCGCCCCAGCCGTACTCCACGGCGAAGCCGGACGGGGTCTTGACGTAGAAGCTGAACATCATGTCGTTGGGGTGCATCCCGAGAGTCATCTCGAACGGCTGGTGCGCCGCGAGGCAGCGATCCCAGGCCATGCCCACGTCCCGGATGTCGCTCACCTCGATCATGAAGTGATGCGTGCGCTTGGTGTGCGGCATGTCGCCCAGTGCGACGGTGTGGTGGCGCGGGTTGCAGTGCAGGAAGATCAGGTCGGCGAAGACGCCGGGCTTGACCTCCTCGATGATGACGTCACTGATCTTGAATCCGAGAAGGTCGACGTAGAAGGCGAGATACTCCTCGCGCGAGACGCCCTTGGACATCAGCACCTGATGGCCCGCGCCGCCGGCTCCGGTGACGAAGGTCCCGAGCAGGTACTTCGACTCGAACGGCGCCTCCGCGTCGGCGAGCCCGGTGACCAGCTCGATACGGTTGCCGATCGGGTCGGTGGTGGCGAACAGGCGTTGGACCTGACGCTCGCTGGTGAGTGCGCTGTCGCCCTCGGTCACGTCGAGTCCGGCGTCTCGCAGCCGCGCCACCAGCTCGTCCAGCTCGGCGTCGCTGGCCACCTCGTAGCCGCTGGCGACCAGGTCGTCCGCGGGCCCCTCCTCGAGGACCCAACGGTGGATCTTGTCGTCGGTACGCAGCGTGAAGCCGTTCGCGGTCTTCTCGCCGTACTCCATCCCGAGCAGGTGGACGCCGAAGTGCTCCCACTCGGCCAGGTCACTGACCTCGTACACGACGTATGAGAGTTCCTTCACTCCGCTCATCGCAGAGTCTCCTTCCGATGCCTTGGTCTCGCCGCGGAGCCGGGGAGCTCCGCCGTGCGAGGAGTCTTGGGCGGTGAGACTCACCTCACAAGGCCGCTGTTCATTCAATGAGCCGGCGCCAGGGGCGATCAGAACGCGGTACGTCGCTGCGCCGGCCGCCACCCGAGCATGCGCGAGATGTTCAGCCCGCTGGTCACCACGGCGGGCAACACGGCGTGCTCCTTGACCGACCCCGAGCGCACCACCACCGAGAGGGCCGCGACCACGGCCCCCTCGGCGTTGAAGATGCGCGTCGCGTAGGAGTTCGCGCCGGTGGTCAGCTCGCCGCGTACGACGGCGGTGCCGCTGGAGCGGACATCGGCGAGCTCGGCTCGGAGGCGATCGGGATCGGTGATGGTCTGCGGCGTGAACGCCCTGAGATCGCGGCCGAGGACGGCGTCGATCAGCTCCGTGCCGGCATGACCCAGCAGCACCTTCCCCACCGCCGAGCAGTGCAGCGGCAGGCGTCCGCCCACCTGCGAGATGAGCCCGACGGCCTTCGGAGCGGAGAACCGTTCGATGATCACGGCTTCGTCGCCCTCGAGCACGGCGAGCTGCACGTGCTGGCGCAGGGCCGTGTAGAGGTCCTCGATGAAGGGCTGGGCCAAGGTGCGCAACGGCTCGGTGAACGGCGCCAGCGTGCCCAGTCGCCACATCTTGAGGCTGATGGTGAAGCGGCCGTCGGCGGTGCGGTCGAGCGCGCCGGCCTCCGCGAGCTCCAGCGCGTAGCGCCGCACCGTCGCCCGTGGCATTCCCGTCTCGCCGATCAGGTCGGAGATGCTGAGGACGCTGCGCCCGGGACGGAACGCGAACAGCACGTCGAGCAGACGTGAGCTCACGCTCCTCCCGGGTTCGCTGGTGCGCGGCATGGGCCGTGATTCTGCTCTACTGCGGTTCGGCGTCGGCGACCAGGTCGACGGCCGGGATCTCGTCGAGAGCGGGGTGCAGTGGGTCGACCAGCGCCTGCGAGACCGGCTCGGCCGACACGGCGCTCTTCCGCCCGATCGTGCCCACCACCGTGAGGATCGCGGCCACTCCTGCAGCGGTTCCCACCACGACGAACGCGGTGGTGTAGGCGCCGCTGAGAGCGTGGAGCGCGAGACCGTGGGCTGCCGAGCCCGGCGTACCCGGCGGGAGGCCGTTGACGGCCAGGGGGCCACCGACCTGGCCGATCTGGGTCGCGGCAGCCACGTCCGGTGCCGGCAGACCGGCGCCGGCCAACGAGGTCATGAACTCCTTGCCCGCCCGGCTCAGCGCCACCGCGCCGATGAGCACGGGTCCGAGAGCGAACCCGAGGTCGCGGATCATGTTGATCGTGGCGCTCGCCATGCCCGCAAGGTGCAGCGGCACCGAGTTGATGGCCACCGCGGTCATCGAGTTCAGGGCCAGCGAGAAGCCCAGCCCGACGACGACGGTCGGCGTGATGAAGGGGGCGAGACTGGTGTTGTCCGCGTCGAGCGCGACGTAGCAGTAGTCGCCGGCGGCCATCAGCGCGAAGCCCGCCGCCAGCATCCAGATCGGGCTCACGCGGTGGAGCAGTCGCGACATCACCGGGATCAGGACGAACGTCGGCGCCTGGAGCGCGACGAAGACGACCGCGATCCGGAGCGGGTCCTGGTGCTGCATCGGGCCCATCCAGATGCTGAGGGCGTAGCCGACCCCCAGGAAGGAGAACATGCCCACGACCGCGACCACGGAGGTCACCAGGAAGGCACGGTTCTTGAACAGGTCGAGGTTGAGGATGGGCGAGTCCGAACGCGCCTCGACCGCAAGGAAGACCGCGAGGAGAACAGCACCGACGACGAAGCAGACCACGATCCGGGGCGCGCTCCATCCGTCCGTGGGTCCCTGGACGGCAGCGAAGAGCACGAGGATCAGACCGATCGCGAAGAGGGCTTGGCCCGGGATGTCGAGCTTGCGTCCCTCGGGCGCAGAGGACTCCGCCGAGAACGCCGCGGTGAGCACGATCGCGAGGAGCGACAGCCCGGCGAGCACCCAGTACGCCCCGCGCCAGCTGCCGTAGTGGGCGAAGGCGCCGCCAAGCAGTGGGGCGATCCCGCCGCCGGCGGAGAGAAAGCCGGCCCAGATCGCGACCGCTTTCGCCCGACTGCGGGGACTGCGGGCGACCGCCGCGGCCAGGGAGAGCGTGCCTGGGAGCATCGCGCCCGCGCCGATGCCGTTGAGCGCCGCCCCCACCCACAGCGCGTGGGGGCTGCCCGCGGTGGCACTGACGATGTTGCCGATGAGCAGCAGCGCCGTGCCGGCGAGCACCAGCCGCTTGCGGCCGAACAGGTCGCCAAGGACTCCGAAGGTGAACTCGAAGACCACCACGGCGATCATGAAGGAGGACGTGATCCAGGTGATGTCGTCCCCCGTGGCACGGAGGTCGGTCTGGAACATGCCGTTGAGCGTCGCAGGGATCGAGCTGTTCGCCTGGGCGACGAGCACGGTGCTGCAGGCTCCGACGAGCGTGCCAAGGAAGGCACCGCGGGGAACCTGCGCGATGAACCCGGTGGGCTCCGTGTCAGCGATGGTCGACATATCTCTCTGCTCTCGTGAAGAACTGGGGCACGCGCAGTTTTCGAGCGCCATATCAGTGGCACAAGTCACATGTTCATTGAATGGCCGCGTCGTCGAGGTGTTCATTCAATGCACTTGCCCGGTCCGCTCGCCGCGACGCCGCCGCATGATGGCGGCCGATTGATTCCGGTCTGGACAGATGGAGCGTGCGAGAGATGAGCGACAAGCACCCGCAGATCACGATCCTCGGCGGCGGGATCGGCGGCTTGGCGGCCGCTGCCTTCCTTCGCCAGGAAGGGCTGACCTGCACGGTGTACGAGCAGGCGCCGGCGTTGACCGAGGTCGGCGCGGGTCTCGTGGTCGCGCCCAACGCTGCCCGGCTGCTTCGCCGGCTCGGCGTGCTGGGCCGGTTCGCCCCCCAAGCCGTGCCCCTGAAGGTGGGCTGGGAGTTCCGCCGCTGGCAGGACGGCCGGGTCCTCTCCGCGGAGGACCTGGCGACGGCCAGCGTGCGGCTCTTCGGCGAGCACACCTACACCGCGCACCGGGCCGACCTGCTGGCGGCGATCAGGAGCGCCGTACCGACCGACGCGCTACGGCTGGGCGAGCGTTGCGTCGGGGTGGACCTCGACGGGCTCCATCCCCGGCTCCGGCTCGAGAGCGGCCGGACGATCGAGACCGACGTCCTGATCGGCGCTGACGGCGTCCACTCACTGACCCGGCGCGCCATGGTCGGCGACACGTCGCCGACCAGCTCCGGGATCTGTGCCTTCCGCGCACTCGTGCCCGCCGCCGATGCGCCGACACTGGCCAACCGGCGTACTCAGACCCTGTGGATCGGCCCGGGCCACCACCTCGTCCATTACCCCGTCTCAGCAGGCAAGTACGTCAACGTGGTCGCCTTCGCGCCCGCGGGTGACTACACGAGAGAGTCCTGGTCGGCGACCGCCACCACCGAGGAGCTGCTCACCGAGTTCGAGGGATGGGACCCACGCCTGATCGACCTCATCGAAGCCGTCGACACCCCCGGACGCTGGGCGCTGCTCGACCGCGCGCCGCTCGACCGATGGACCGTGGGGACGGCGACCTTGCTCGGCGATGCCGCCCACCCGATGTTCCCCTTCTATGCCCAAGGCGCCGCCCAGGCGATCGAGGACGCCGCCGTCTTGGCGCAGTGCCTCGGTGACGATCCGTGCTCCCCCCGCTCGGCGCTGACCCGCTATGAGGAGCTTCGGCGGCCACGCACGACTCGGATCCAGCGAGACAGTCACGCGCGCGCCCACCTCAACCACCTGCCTGACGGCGCCGAGCAGGAGGCGCGCGACGCGGCGTACGCTGCCGCGGACCCGCTGGCCGCCAACAGCTGGATCTACGGATACAAGGCCTAAGCCCGATCGCCTTCGACGCTACGGCGTCCGATCGACGAAGGCGACAGCACATGGCGGATCCGGTCACGCTCGCGCGAGGAGAACCCGCGCGCGTCTCCTGGAGGCCACGAGCCGAGGAGCCTTCCGGTCCGGCCTCGTGCGGGCCACGGAGGTGGGTTCGCCTTGCCATCGGGAGGTGCGGTGGGCCAGCGTGATGGTCCGATCGACCGGCGACCGGCGTCGGACACTCGAGACGAGAAGGTGAGCGTGAGCACTGTCGAGGTCGCCACGTCTGCGTTCGTGGCACTGATTCCGATCACCAACCCCCTGGGCGCGGTGGCGGCGTTCGCGGGGCTGACCGCCGGTCAAGCACCTCCGCAGATCCGGCGGCAGGCGACCATGACCGGCGTCTACGTCTGCGCCATCCTGGTGGCCTTCGCCCTGCTGGGCACCCTGATCCTCCATGCGTTCGGGATCACGATCCCGGCGCTGCAGATCGCCGGCGGCCTGGTCGTCGCCCACTCGGGGTTCGGCATGATCGTCCCACGGGCGCCACTCACCGCCGACGAGGCGTCCCATTCGTCCAGCAAGGACGACGTCTCGTTCTCCCCCATGGCGCTGCCCCTGGTGGCCGGACCAGGCGCCATCGGCGTGGTGATCGCCCTCGTCGCCCGCAGCTCCGGCGTGGAGGACCGCCTCGGCGTCGCCTGCGCGGCCGCCGCCATCGGCGTCCTGACCGCGCTCGCGCTCCGCTTCGGTACGCCGGTCATCGACCGCCTAGGCCCCAGCGGCGTCGGCGCGCTGACTCGCGTGATGGGCTTCCTCATCCTCGCGATCGGGGTCGAGCTGATCATCCACGGCGTCCTTGCCGTGAGCGCTTAGTAGGCCCCGCGGCGAGGTCTGCAAAGAGGAGCGAACAGCAGTTGCCGTGCGCCGCACACACGCCCGGCTGGCCCGGGCGGCCGACGTCTCCGCTTCGGGCGCTACGCCGTTGAGCTCAGGTTTCACGACGGAGGCCGGTATCAGGGATGCGGTATGAGTTCGGGATCCAGCTTGACGTCGATGAGCAAGGGCGCAGTCCTGTTGGCGATCACTTTGGGAAGCAGATCCAGGTCTGCGCTTGCTCGAACCGTGTAGCCCTGTCCACCCAAGGCCTCAGCCACGGCTGCGAACTCGGGCCACGAGAAGAACGAGATCGCCGGGTCCATCTCTCGACGTCGGAATTGGAGATGCTCCGCTCCGTACGCCCCGTCGTTCATGATCACGACAATGACGTCGCTTCCGTGCCGTACGGCGGTGTTGAACTCCTGGAGTCCGCCGAGCATGAAGGAGCCGTCGCCAATGATGACGAGAGCAGGCCGGTCCGGCTTCGCCTGGGCGGCGCCGATGGCATTGGACATGGCCAAGCCGATCGATCCGATGTTCAGTGGATGGATGTAATCCCCGGGGGCCGGCGCAGTGAGCACGCGGATGGAATCAAACCAGAATCGTCCGCCGTCCAGGATGAGAGTTCGCTTCGCCGGGACTGCGACCTCTAGAGCTCGCAGGAACTCCACGTTGTCAACGGTGCCCGGCACCTGGGTCCCATCAATGCGGTCGTCGTCGAGGTTGCCCCGGTCAGCTGCGAGGCGCTGCTCCATGGCATCGCTGCGGAACCCGGTGGGGGGAACCTCTGCCGCATCGAGCCAGGCCACAATGACATCTGCGGTGGCTCCGGCATCGCCGACCACTGCCACGTCCACCGGGGTGAGCAACTCCAGCGCTCCAGGATCGGTATCGACATGCACGACACGCTTCCCCGCAAGGAGCTCGCCGCGCATCGTCGTCATCTGATTGAGGCCCGCACCGAAAGCGATGATGCAATCCGCAGCGGCGATGACCTCTGTGGCCGCTGACGATGAGAGATTCCCGAAGAATCCCAAGTCGCAGAACTCGCCGCGAAAAAGGCCATTCCCCTTCAAGGTGGTGGCTACCGGCGCACCAATCCGCTCGGCGAGGCGGAGCAGGGCGCTCTTCGCCTCGATCGCCCGTGCACCACGGCCCGCGAGCACGACCGGGCGTTGGGCCGAGGCGATAAGCCCGACCGCCCGATCGAGCGCGTCATCACTCGGCCGGATACCGGCCAGGTCGAGGACAGCAGGAACCCGAGGCTGGTAGTCGACCCCAATCCAGGTGAAGTCGACCGGAATGTTGAGCACGATCGGACGCCGTTCCGTACGCGCACGGTGCAGCGCCTGATGCACATCCGCAACCAGGGTACGCGGAGAGCGCAGCTGCTCAAAGCCTGCACCAGTCGGCATGACGAGATCGCGCTGTGGGAGATTCTGCATGTGCTGCTTGTCCTCGACCGCCGTGTCACCCGTGATGACCAGGAGCGGGTCGTGTCCGCGAGTCGCGTCGATCAGCGCGGTGATCGTATTGCTGATTGCGCCATGAGTGACAGTGGCGACGCCCAGGTCGCCCGTGATCCGGGCGAAGCCGGTTGCCATTGCGACCGCGCCGCTCTCGTTGGCCGCGCTGACGTAGGCGCCGCCGCGACGCATGTAGTCGTCGACCATGAATAGGTTGGCGTCGCCGATGACCCCGAACATGGTGTCGACGCCCGCGTCCTTGAGCGTGGCGGCGAGCGCTTCGTAGAACTTCATCGCATACTCCTCAGCTGCGTGTGGAACGGGAGAGGAAGGAGCTGACCGCCTCGCGGTGTTCCTGTGTCTGGTGCAGACCGGCTTGAACATGGGCTGACTCCTGCAGAACGGAGTCGAGGCTGTGGCCCGTGATCTCACGCAGCATCTGCTTCGTGCGCCGCACCGCAAGCGGTGGGTTCGCTGCCACGCGCGCCGCCAGCGCATTGGCGGCAGGCAGCGAGTCGGCTGGGAGAACAACCTGCGAGACTAGGCCCCACTCGAGAGCGGTCTGAGCGTCGACGCTCTCGCCGGTCAGCGCCATCTCGGCAGCTCGGGCGTGGCCGACGACCCGCGGCAGGAAGTACAGGCCCCCGTCTCCGGGGATGATTCCGACCTTCACGAATGACTCGGCGAAGAACGCTGTTGTGGAGGCGATGCGCAAATCGCACATCAAAGCCAGGTCGCATCCAGCGCCGACGGCGGGACCGTTCACCGCAGCGATCAGTGGTACGTCGCAGGCACGGAGCGCCCGGGGGATTCGCTGTACTCCGTGGCGATACCCGTCGGCAAGACGGCTGGGACCAGCGCCGAACATTCCTTGGCGAGCGGCCATCGCCTTCAGGTTGCCCCCTGAGGAGAAGGCGAATCCCGACCCGGTCAGCACGATCGCCCGCACGCTCTCGTCAGCGGCGACCCGCTGCGCGGCATGAACGAGGGCGTCGACCATCTCGTCGTCGGTAATCGGGTTGCGCTGTTCAGGACGGTTGAGGGTCCAGGTCTCGATATAGCCGGCTCGGGAGATGAGCAGGGAGGTGGGCATGGCGGTCAATGTAGGAACGCCGGCGGACCGCAGCAACGGCTCCGGATCTCGTTTGATCCGGCTATTGGCCATCTCCAACTGCTTGACGGAGGCGATCTTGGTCGACAAGCGGGCAGGAGCGAAACCGGCGTCATCCCTGCTCAGAGCGGATTCTGTCCGCCGCCACACGGCTCGCCGCGCACTCACTGCATGGCGAATGTGGGTAGGAGTATCGATGCCATCGATAGTCAGGCTCGGGATTTCAGGGGTTCACAGAGGGTGACAGTTTTCACATTCTCGGGGTGGGTCCGCGGCCTGTGTCGCTCGACCCAACTCCGCCCGGCGGGCGTTGCCCGCCGCCCCGAGGAAGGAACCGAAGTGACATCTGTATCGAAGGAAGAGTTCCGCCGCGGCTGGCCGATCCTGATCGCGACGATCATCGGACTAGGGACCAGCGTGGCCGCGCTCGGCATCTACTCCACCGGCCTGTTCTCGGCGAGTCTGCATAACGAGTTCGACCTCTCGGTGGGCCACTTCGGACTCGCGTTCACGCTTCTCACCCTCGGCATGGCGGTGGGCTCGCCGCTGGCCGGCATTGCGGTGGACCGCTTCGGCCTCCTTCCGCCAGTCATCTTCGGGGCGGTGTGCGAGGCCATCGGGTTCGCCATCATCGCCAGCCTCGTGCACTCCCTGGCCTTTTACATGGTCATGATCTTCCTGGTCGGCCTCTTGAGCGCGTCCGCGGGTGCCGTCCCGTTCTCGCGGGCGTTGGGAGTGTGGTTCGACCGCTCCCGCGGCCTGGCGCTCGGGATCGGCATGCTCGGCATGGGCTCGGCCGGCGTCATCGTGCCGCGGGTCATCACCCATGTGATCACCGCGCACGGCTGGCGGACCGCGTACTGGGCCCTTGCTGCCACCGCGATTATCGGTCTCCTGCCGAGCCTGATCGCCCTGCGCTCGCCCTCCGCGCCGGCTCAGGCCAACTCCCGCTCCACGATCGCCGACGGTCCCGACATCTCCGTCATCCTTCGCAACCCGCTCTACTGGCGCACGATGGCGACCTTCACTGCCCTCAACGTCGCCTTCGGCGGGCTGCTCCCGTACATGGTGCCGATGCTGCACTCCTACGGCCTCACAACGGCGGATGCGGCGTCCGCTGCCTCGCTGAGCGGGTTCGCGGTGATCATCACCCGCTTCGCAATCGGCGGCCTCTTCGACCGCACCAGCGCCCCGCGGGTGGCCGCCGCGATGTCGGTGGTGTGTGCGGCGGGCGTTGGCGCGCTCGCGCTGGGTGGACGCTCCTTCGCCTTCGCTCCCCCGATCGCCCTCGGCATCATGCTCGGAGCGGAGATGGACGTCATCGCCTACTTCGTGTCGCGCTACTTCGGGCTCCATGCCTTCGGACGCGCCTACGCCGTCGCCTACACAGCGTTCGTCCTCGGCGGATGCGTTGCACCGGTCTGGTTCGGCCACATGGTGGCTGGTGCCGGTTATCGCCCCACTCTGTTCCTGGTCATGGCCCTCGTCCTGGGGTGCGCGGTCGCGTTCCTGACGCTCCCGGACACACGGACGAGCACTGCCGCTCCATCTCCGCTGCGCCGGCAGACCGGTCGTCCGGCCGGGGCCACCCAGACGCTCTGAGCCGCTGACCACCAGCTCGCGAAAGGAACCATGGCCGTGCCCTCGAGCTTTCCGCATCGGTCGCCTCGCACCCCACTAGCAGGCATCCGCGTGCTCGATGCCTCTGCCGGCGTCGCCGGACAATTCTGCGGGCGCCTGTTCGCCGACTTCGGAGCAGACGTCGTCCTCGCGGAGCACCCGGGGAGACGCTCGACTCGACACTGGGTTCACCCACAGACCGGGAGCGCATCGGACTCGTTGTTCTGGCACCTCAACCAGGGAAAGCGCTCGGCCGACCTCACGGTCGCACACAGCGACCTGCACTACGACGTCTTCATCACCGATGGGAGCCAGGCGGTTACACCGCCCACCGGTGTACTGGTCTGCTCGATCTCCAGGTTCGGAGAGGAAGGGCCCTACCGGGACTGGCGCGGACCCGAGATCGTCATGCAGTCGCTCTCGGGTACGGCGTACACAACCGGTCGGCAGGACCGGGAGCCGCTCTACGGCTTCGGCCACAGGGTCGCCTACTCCGCGGGCGCCGCCCTCTACGCCGCGGCTGTGGCACAGCTCTTCGCGATCTCGCCCGCGACGACCCGGCGGAACGTCGCTGTCAACGAGTTCGAAGTCGCGGTCGCGATGTCCCAGAACGCGATCACGCAGTACGCCTACAACCACACTCAGCAGGACCGGAGTCAGTACTCAGGCCCACTCGGCATGTTCGAGCTCGCCGATGGCTGGGCCTTCCTCTTCATCTTGCCCGGCCGATGGCGAGCGCTGTGCTCGATCCTCGGCCTCGATGAGTACACCGACGACGAGCGATTCGCCACGTACGGCGCGCTGGTCTCGAACTGGAAGAGTGCCGAGCAGCTTCTCGCTCCCGCCCTGAGGGCATGGTCAGTAGGCGAGTTCGTCGGACGGGCACAACAGGCCCGCCTGGCAGCATCGGCGGCGTACACGACCCGCGACGTCCTCCGGTGCGCCCACCTGGCACACCGTGGCTACTGGAGCAACGTCGAGGTGAGCCGCGACCGCGGACGTCACAGCCGGCGACTCCGATTCCCTCCCCTCGCGCCGACGCTGGCGCCGCCGGAGGACGAACGCCGGCCCGCGCCCGAGGCCGGCGCGCACACGGCCGAGGTGATCGACCAGTGGCGTCGCCCGGCTGACAGTTCGCCCTTCCTAGGATTAACCGACAGCTCTCGCCCCCTTCAGGGCGTCACCGTCATCGAGCTCACCACCTCGTGGGCGGGGCCGATGGCCGGCCGCATGCTTGCATCGCTCGGCGCCGACGTCATCAAGGTGGAGAACCTGGACCATCCCGACGCGTGGCGCGGCGGGCAGACTCCCGGCGATCCCCGGCGCTACCCAGACCTCGATCCTGGACCCGACCCGTACAACCGAAGTTCATGGTTCAACGCGCAGAACCTTGGGAAACGGTCCGTCGAACTCGATCTGAAGGATCCTGAAGGCGTCGCGGTGATGCTCGATCTCATCGAGCGTGCTGACCTCTTCCTCTCCAACCTTGCCCCAGGCTCGCTGCCCCGTCTCGGGCTGGACCCGGATGTCATCCGTGCCCGCAACCCATGCCTCATCACGCTACTGCTCTCTGGTTTCGGTGCCGGCGGCCCCATGGCTGGCCATGTTGGCGTCGGCCCGACCGTCGAGGCAACCACCGGTGCCACCTGGCTGATGGGCTATGGCGACGGGCGACCCCAGGGCACCGGGGCCGCCTACCTCGACCCGATCAGCGCCTGGAGTCTGTTAGGCACGGCCGTCTCGGCCCTCTACGGGCGAAGTCGGGACGACGGATCCCTCGCGTCGGCCACCCCGATCGAACTCAACCTGCGAGAAAACGCCTTGCAGTGGATGGGCGAGTTCCTGTGCGAGGAGGCTATGCGCCCGACAACGCACGTCACGAGCCTGAGGCCGAATGCCGACCGCAACTGTTACGCACAGGCCGTCCTTCCTGCCCTCGGCGCGGATGCGTGGATCGCCGTCCGCGTCGAGACATCTGATCAGTTAGTGGCAGCGGGCTTCAACGATCTCGACGTGCTCCGTGACTGGGTCGCAGGCCAGCCCGCCAACAAGGTCGCCCAGACGCTCCAAGGCCGCGGCATCGCGGCGGCGCCCGTCAACACCGGCGCCCGACTCCACGACGACCCACACCTTCTTGCCACGCACGCCGTCGCGTCGATCACTCATCCTCGCGCCGGAACCGCCCGATACAGCCTGTCCCCCATCCGGGCAGACAGGGATAACTCGCGACATCCAGCACCCGCACCCACACTCGGCCAGCACACGGAGGAAGTGCTCGCCGAGATCGCCGGCTACTCGCCAGCCCGGATCGCCGACCTGGCCGCGCTCGGCGTGATCGCACGAATCTCAGGCCTGCAGCACGACGCGGCCGACGTCACGGCGGAGGTCGTGGTATGACACGACTTGAGCTCCCCACCGGCCTCGGCCTCGAGGTCGACGACCTCGGGCAAGGCCGCACGCTCCTGTTCCACCCGGGCTTCTCCCAGACCCGGGAAGCCTGGCACCCGCTGACCGCGCGTCTACTCGACGACTACCGCTGCGTCGTCTTCGATCCCAGGGGGCACGGACGCTCGGACAAGCCGCTGACCAGCTACTCACTGGCTGAGATGGCCGGCGATGTGGCCGACCTGATCGATGCGCTGGATCTCAACGACGTAACCCTCGTTGCCCACTCCCTCGGAGCGGCCGTCGCGCTCACGCTTGTTCTGAAGCAGCCCTCGACGGTCAGTCGCCTCGTGCTGCTCGGCCCAGTCGCTCCAGCGCGCGGGCGCCGTACCGATGTCGAAGCCGGGCAGAACTTCCCTGTCGAACGCGAGACGGAGCGACTGACCAGTACGTGGGTCGACCGACAACTGGAGAATCAGAGCCCCGGACGGTTCTACGCGAGAGCGTCGGCGGAGACTGCTCGATGGCTGGCATGGAAGTCGCTGGAAATGCCGGTGCACGTCGCCGCCCGCTATTACGCGCAACCGCGAATCGACTTTCGCGACCAACTCGCCGATCTCACCCTCCCGTGCTTGGTCGGCTGGGGCAGCCTCGACCAGGTCTGCGACCCGTCCTGGGCGAGCTGGTTCGCCGATAATCTGGGCGCCAACTGGCGCGTGCGCGAGTTCCCAGGATGCGGCCACGGCCTCATGGTCGATGCACCCGACCTCATCGCCGATGCGATCCGGGAGTTCGTACCGAGATGACTGCCACCACCGCCCTCTGGAAAGAGCCCGACCTGATCGCTCCCCGGATCACAGCACCGAGCGACGACAATCCCGCGCACACCAGTGCCGCACGCGACCACGGACTCCCCGGCCCGATCATGACCGGACCCGCCCTGCTCGACCACTCCCTGGCCGCACTCGCACGCCGCCTGGACTCGCCACCGGTTGGGGTCGTTCGAATCCGCTTCCTCCGGCCGGTGCCGCCACAACAGCAGCTCATGCTCCGGTTCACGACCCCTGCGTCCCCGAGCGCCGACCCGGACCACTCCATCCCGCAGCCGAGCTGGGAGATCGTCGCGGACGAGGGCACCGCCTTCGTCGCAGGAGCCGCCGTGCTCACCGCACCCGTGGAGGCGCCGCAGCCCGTGGTTCGTGGAAGAGGCGCGCGGCTCCTTGTCGGCGGGGGCGGTGTCGAGGACCTTGCCACGCGATCGCGTGACGTTCGCCAGCGCCACCACACGTACTGGCTCCCGGAGGAGCTTGTCGATCCGGGTTTCTACGTCGAGGACACGATTCTCCGGGTACGGGAGGCCATCTCCTTCGAGGGCCCAACTCTCCAACCGGGCATCGAACTCACCCTCGTCCGCCACGTCGCTACCGGCACCGCCCTGGAGTTCACCGCGCACGTCGTCGGCCTCGGAACCTGGAGGCGCGGCCTGTCGGTGGAGTACCGCGCCGTCTTCCGCACGTCCACGACTCACGAACTGGTAGCCGCCGTCTCATCGGCAGCTCTGGAGGTGCGGCCCGAGATCCCTCAGGCCGACGCCCATCCCGTAGTCCCCCAATCAGAAGGGAACTGAGACATGTCGAACAGCAGAACCGGCGCGGTGCTCCAGGCTTCCGCCGACGTCGTTGTCGTCGGTGGCGGTCCGTCCGGGCTCGTCGTGGCGGCCGAGGCCGCGGCCGGCGGCGCTCGCGTCGTGCTCCTGGAGCAGCGCGTGGAAGGCACCACCTCACGCGCTGGCACCATCCTGCCGCGCGTCCTGGAGATCCTCGACAGCCGCGGGCTCTCGGGCCGGATCATGAAGCGGGCTCAGGAGACCCGGTCCTACCCTTACGACAGCGGCCATATCTGGGCCGGGTTCGAATGGGTCGAGTGGCGGCACCTGGAATCCCGCTATGGGATGACGATGATGATCCCCCAAGGCATCACCGAAAGCATCCTACGGGAGTGGGCCGCCGAATCCGGCGCCGACTGCCGCTACGGCTGGGCCGCCGACGACGTCGAGATCTCCGAGACCGGGGCGAGCGTCCGAGGCACCGGTCCTGAGGGGGCGTTCGAAGTCCGGGCACCGTACGTGGTGGGCGCCGACGGCGTACGCAGCTTGGTGCGCGACCGAGCCGGCATCGCGTTCAAGGGACGGCCAGCCAGTTTCACCGGCGTCATCGCGGACGCGTACTGGGACTACCGCTGGCCGAGCGGGCGCCGACACTTCGACAACGAACTCGGCTGGGTCTCGGCTTTCCAGTTCGGCCCTGGTATCACGCGCTTCATCATGGTCCACCGCGACGAGCGGAACCGCCCCAAGGGAGACCCGATCGATGCAGTGGAGCTCTCCGAGAGGCTAGGAGAGGTCATCGAGGAGCAGATCGAGTTCACCGAGCTAGCCTCGGCCTCGCGGTTCACCGACTCTCACCGCATCGTCGATTCGTTCCGAACCGGGCCCGTCTTTCTGGTCGGCGAGGCAGCCCGGGTCCACTATCCCGCGAGCGGGGTCGGCATGAACTTCTGCATCCAGGACGCCTTCAACCTCGGCTGGAAGCTCGGAGCCGTATGCGCCGGTCACGCCGACGACGCGCTGCTCGACACCTACGACACCGAGCGCCGGCCTGTCGCCCAAGAACTCCTGCAGAGCGTCGACGCCCAGGTCGCCATCCAGTTCAACTTCTCGCCCGAAGGCGTTGCGATGAAGCGACGCTTCGCCGAGCACATGTTCGAACTGCCCGACGTCCAGCGCCACATTTGCAAGGAACTGAACGGGCTGACCGTCGCCTACGACACCCAGGCGAACGACCCACTCGGTGGACTTCCCATGCCCGACATCGACGTCGCCACGATCGGCGCAGAGATCGTTCGCATCGCCGAGCTGCTACGCGACCACCGGTTCGTCCTGCTCGTTCTCGAGCGCAACGTCGACCTCGACCTCGGTCCATTCGAAGAGTTGTGCAGCACGGTGGTGTGCCGAGCGACGCGACGGCCCGCTGCGCTCGACGGCGTCGATGCCGTACTGATCCGGCCCGACGGATATGTCTCCTGGGTACGCCGTACCGGCGAGGTCACCCCCACCGTAGAGGAGCACTTGAAACTGCTTCTCGGCAAGTGAGCGAAGCCGCGGCCGGGCCTACCATCGAGCCGTGACCGCCCGGAAGAGAACGAGCCTCGACCTGAACCTGCTCACTTCCCTCGACGCTCTGCTCCGGGAACGCGGGGTGAGCCGGGCGGCCGAGCGGGTGGGTCTGAGCCAGCCGGCCATGAGCGCCGCCCTGAGCCGTCTGCGCCGGGAGTTCCAGGACCCGTTGCTCGTGCGCAACGGCAACACGTACCTGCTCACCCCCTTGGCGACCGTGCTGCTGGAGCGTTCGACCGCCGCCTTGGCAAGCGTCGACCGACTCTTCGACACCCGGCCGTCGGTGGACATGTCGTCCAGCACACGTCGCTTTTCCGTCGTGCTCTCCGAATACACACTCGTCTCGGTCGGTGAGCCGGCAGTACGCGAGATGCGACACACTGCTCCCACCGTGAGCTTGGACTTCATCCACATGCGCGGCGAACTCGTGGAGCGTGCCGTGGAGTCGCTTCGCGGCGCTGACGCCCTCGTCGTTCCCCGGGGATATGTCTTCGACCTCCCCAGCCTGGACCTCTTCGTCGACGAATGGGTCTGTGTCGTCGACACTGGGAGCCTTGAGGGCGGGACCGCCGTGACGAAGTCGGATCTGCGTCGTCGGCCCTTCGCGGTCTTCCAGGCAGATCCGCACAGCACCAACACCGCACTGCGAAGTCTCCGCGCCCAGGGACTGGACCCACAGGTCGCTGTCTATGCCGAGAGCTACCTCGCCATGCCCTACTTCGTGACCGGCACCGATCTCGTCGCGCTTTTCCCCGCATCCCTCGCACAGCGAATCCCGAATGACTTCGGGCTATCCGTGCTTCCCTGCCCGATCCCGCTGGCTGCGATGAAACAGGCCCTCTGGTGGCATCCGGTCCACAACGGTGATCCCGAGCACCGGTGGTTCCGGGAGACGTTCCACGCCGTCGCCAGTGGCCTGGACTCACGAAAGGTTCTGGCCGTCGCCGGCGACGAGACCGACCTCAACGACAGACAACCAAGTACGTGACGCTCGACCACGCCGCTGACCACCTTGGCCTGTCCGTCAAGACGATCCGCCGTCGGATCTCGACTGGCGCCCTGCCGCCGTACCGTCCGGATGCCGCTCGATCCGCGTCCAACTCCACGATCTCGAGGCCGCGACCAGCGCGTGAAAGCGCTCGGTCGGGCTGGCCCGGTGGTCGAGGCCCTTGCTACCCGTCCTTCGGGATGCGACCCATCAGGTAGAACTCATGGTTGGGCATCAGGCCGCCCCAGTGGACCAGGCGATTGCTCATCGCGAAGAACGCGGTGATGGCACCGACGTCGTAGACGTCCTCCTCCGTCAGCCCGTACGCACGCAGCCCGTCGAGATCGGCGTCGACGATCTCCCATGGCCGCGTCGCCAGCTTCACCGCCACCGCGATGATGGCGTACTGCCGCTCGTCCAGGTCGGCCTTGCGCCAGTCGGTGGCGAGCTGGTCGGAGATGTAGGGGTTCTTGGCGCGGATGCGGGCGATCGCGCCGTGTGCGACGACGCAGTACAAGCAGCCGTTCTCGGCGCTGGTCGCGACCACGATCATCTCGCGGTCCGCCTTCGACAGGGCCGGTGTCTCCCGGTCCATGAGGGAGTCGTGGAAGTCGAAGAATGCCCGCATCTGCTCGGGCCGTTGCGCAATACCGCGGAAGACGTTCGGGATGAATCCCGACTTCTCACCGACCGCGATCACGCGCTCACGCAGGTCCACTGGGAGGTCCTCCACGTCGACGACGGGAAAGCGCCTCAGCACAGACGGGTCCATCCGGTCAGCCATTCGGTCCTCCTGTCAGTACACCAACGGGACCCAGTCAATACGACGCCACCGCGGGCGACGGCGAGCCACCGCGGGCGATGGAGCTCACGCCCGCTGCGCAGAGCAGAGCCCCCGCTGCGCAGAGCAGAGCCCGCGGTGCACGGAGCGACCTGTGTGGAGCGTCAGGGTCCCGAGTGCGTCGAGGGATCGAGGAAGGCGTCGCCATGGGCTCTTTTTCAAGCGTCGCCGACACGTCGTCGAGAGCTCCTCCACGGCCGAGTAAGGCCGCGTGTGCGACTGATCCACAATCGAGCGTCGAAATGCTCGAATCGCCCATTCCGGATACGAGGCCCCGGCCGGGACCTAGCGTCTTGAGGTGTGCTCGCCGAACAAGTCATCGCCCGCGGACGAATCCGCCCCTCTTCATCGTGTCCCTCACCGCGATGAGCACCGAAGCATCTCGGCAGAAGTTCACGTCTCACCCGCTGTACTTCGACATCCTTGCCGACGACGAACAGGCGGAGGTCCGCGCCCTTCTCGCCCGACACCTCGTCGGCGGCACCGTTCCGACTTCACACGTCATCGACTCCGCCATCAGCGCCGTCCTTGCGCGGCGGACTTGGTCCCGACACTTCCGGGACGGCCACCGATCAGCGAGCGCCTGAGCGGCTGAGGGCAATGGGGCGCCCGTCGACGGCCTGCCAGCAGGCCGCACCCTGCCCCGCTCCACATGGCAGCCGCCGCAACGGGCTACCGGAGCGGCATGAACGGTCACGAGGGCGTTGACCCGTCGGAGCTGCTGGACATCTTCGATGACCTGGAGGGCAGTCTCGTTTGCCGGGTCTGCGGTGCGTTGGTGCCTGCGGATGAGCGTTACACCCGGATTCATTGGGATTGGCACGAGGCCTCGAACGGGGCGTGATCATCGGCGGCCGGCACGGCCGCGCCGCTCAGGCGCCCTGACCCAGAGGCTCGATCTCGCCGCGGTCGACGAGCTGCTCGAGGGCCGCCGAGCAGCCGGCCTGCCAGCGGCCGCGCTGGTCTTGGAACGAGACCACCGCTTCACCGGTGCAGGTTTCTGCGCCGGGCTCGCCGGCCCGGTGGTGTGAGCATCGGCCCGCGGCCGCGGGCGTGCCGGGTTCGTAAAGATCGGGATCATAGGCGTACGACGGACTCATGCGACCACCGTCCTCTCAGAACATCGATCGTCCCACCTCAGCGGTCGACTGAGGGCGGGAGCGGTCATCCAGCGGTTCCGGGTTTCGCTCGCGGATGCTGTCCGGATTGTCGCCACCGCGGTGTCAGTCGCCGGGCCATTCGCCGGTCCATCGTTGGAAGAGTCGGGCGCCGCCGCGATTGATCAGTGCGCGTACGGCGGAGAAGATGGCGCCCTGGATGACCGCGGCGAGCAGGATCTGCCGAAGCCGGTATTCAGACTCCAGCGGTTTAGGAGCGTCGTCGCTGCTCGTGGGCACCAGATGCTTCCAGACCTGCTGGAAGATCTGGCCGGCGACGAGCCCACCGATGAGGCTGCCCACCAGCCCCCAGGGTCGGTAGAGAATCTTGGCTGGCTTGCTGGCCGGTTGTTCGCGTCGCATGGGAGGCCTTCCTTCGATGTGTCTTTGCTCGGTGGCCGTCCACCTGGCCGAGTCGCGGCAAGCGCCACGGTGATGAACGGCGTCGGTGTGCCTGTTGCTCGCGGGAGTGCGGGTACTAGCCATCGCCACCCCGGCTGCGGCGCAGCCTGCGGCCGCGCTCGATGTCCTTCCGCCGCTTCTTCGCGGCCTTGTCGCTGACACGGGTGTCGCGCGCCGGCAACTGCAGTTCCCTCTCAGCCGGCAGACCGGCCTGAAGCTGGCGGCCGCGCTCAAGCTCGGCGTCGAGTTCGGCGCCAAAGAGAAGCGCGAGGTTGGTGATCCAGAGCCACAACAGGAAGACGATGACGCCGGCCAGGGAGCCGTAGGTCTTGTTGTAGGAGGAGAAGTTGGCGACGTAGAACCCAAAGGCCACCGAGGCGAGAATCCACACCACGATCGCCAGGATCGCTCCGATGCTGATCCAGCGGAACTTGGGTTGCTGCACGTTCGGGGCCGCGTAGTAGAGCAGCGCCACGATCACGACAACAACGACGAGCAGGACCGGCCACTTCGCGATGTCCCACACCGTGACCGCGGTCGATCCAAGCCCGATGGCGTTGCCGACCGCGCGAGCGGCCGGGCCGGTCAGGACCAGGCCGATCGCGACGAGGGCGGTGAGGAGGACGGTGACGAGAGTGAGCACCAGCATCAGGGGCCGCAACTTCCAGATCGGACGGCCCTCCTCGATCTGGTAGATGCGGTTCATCGCCCGTGCGAAGGCGCCGACATACCCGGAGGCCGACCACAACGCCGCAGCGAGACCGATGACGAGGGCGAAGCCGGCACCACCACCGTTGGCCAACTGGGTCAAGGTGGGACGCAGGGTGTGAGCGGCGGAGGATGCCCCCACGTCAGTAAGGATCTGCAGCAGCGTGTTGACGGTGCTTTGTGCCTGCCCGACCAGACCCACCAGCGAGAGCAGAGCGACGGCCGCGGGGAACAGCGCGAGTACCGCGTAATAGGTCAACGCAGCAGCCAGGTCGGTGCACTGATCGGCCGAGAACTCACGCAGCGTCGTTCGCGCGACGTAGAGCCACGACGGCTTCGTGATATCGCCCGGCGAATCCGGCTTCATCTCGCCGTCAGCGTCAGGGACATCGCCCCTCGCGGCATCGCCACGGTCGCGGCCGTCGCGTGCGGACCGCCGACTCATCGATGCGTCCGACGCCAGATCACGACCGCGACCACGCCGCTCAGTCCGATCAAGCCGACGCCGGCGGCCACCGCGCCGAGCGGTGCCGCAGCGGTGGACCGGCCGTGCCCGTCGCTCAGGTGCCCTACGCCCCGGTCCCTGGCGTGACCGGCACCGACGACCACCCGCTGCCGCAGTCTCATGGCGGCCTGCCTCAGCTGGGACTTCTTGGCCTGGAGAGCCTCCCGGCTCCGGGTCTTCACATCGAGCCGCGCCGTGAGTTGATCCACCGTGTGGGCAAGCTCCTGGCGCGTCTCGTGCAAGTCGGCCTCGAGGGCCTGCACCGCCGGATCAGGCACGGCATCCTCGTTCTGCTTGTCGCCCGCGACATCGGCGCGCTCGCGTCCCTCGGCCCCACCGGGGAACCGGTCCTCCGTCGTCACTGGATGCTCCCTTCGCCGTGGGCGTTCGCACCGGACGCCTGGTCGTGGTGCTTGACCGCATCTACATCGCGCTTGAGGTTCTCCGTGACCCGTTCGGGGCCCAAGGGCGTGGCGCGGGCCACCTGCTTCTTGCCGAAGAGCGCCATCCCAGCCGCCGCAGCCAGCAGCACGAACGCCACGATCAGCGCGGCGAGCCACGCATCGAGAATCAGGGTCAGCGCGAGGACGACGACCGCGATGAGCACCCCCACGCCGTACAGCGCCACTACTCCGGCCGCACCGAAGGCGCCGAGCCCGACGCCGGCGCGCCTGCCCTTCTGAGTAAATTCGAGGCGCGCCAACTCCAGCTCGCCCCGAACCAGACTGGTGACCTCCTGCGACAGGCGCGAGACCAGCTCGCCGGTGGAGGCGCTATCCGAGGTCGCCTCCGCCGCCGCCTCACCGGGGCCGGGGGCAGCGCCGTCGAGCCCACCCATGCCCGCCGTCATGAGAGCGTCCCCGAATCCGGCGTCGGCCCGGCTGCCCCCGGGGCGTGTTCATTGATCGCGTCTCGGACCGAGTTCTGGGCCTTACCAGCCGCCTCCTGAACGCGTGGGTCCTGCCACCAGCCCTGCGCCTTCGCGACGATCACGTCATAGCGCTCGCGTCCGGCACGTGCCCCCACGACGTAGCCAATCCCAAACGCGGCCAGCATCATCGATTTCTTGACCATCGGGCATCCCTCTCTTCGGACATCCCCGGCGGTAACCGGCAGACTTACACCGTAAACAGCAGGCGTCACCTGGGCGGCAGGCGTCGCGGTCGAGGGGAGCCTCGGGCATGCGGACGGCGCCCTATCCTTTCCCTGAAGGAGGCGCTCATGTCCGCAGGCGACGACGCTCAGGAAGATCCGCCGGAGGACCGGCCCGGACAGCACCCCGACCCAGCGGCTGGCTCGCCAGCGAGCCCGGAGACCGCCGCAATCGATGCCGATGCCGAGGTGGTCCGAGGTCGCCAGCCTCCGTCTCAACGAGTCACGCTGGACCGGGATCGGATCGTCATCGCCGCCCTGACGTTCATCGATCAGTACGGGCTGCCGGGCCTCTCGATGCGACGCCTAGGCAGCATGCTCGATGTCGAAGCGATGTCGCTCTACCGCTACGTGCCCGGCCGTGAGCACCTCCTGGACGCGGTCGTCGAACGCATCATCGACGAGATGCGGGAGGACCCCGACGTCCTCGACCTTCCCGAGCACGGCTGGCAGGATTTCCTCCAAAGATTGGCGCACGGTGTCCGCCGCGTCGCACTGGCCCATCCCAAGGCATTCCCACTCGTCGCGTCACGCCCACCCGAAGCGCCGTGGCTGCGTCCGCCGCTGCGGAGCCTGACCTGGGTCGAGACGTTCCTGGTCGGTCTCAACAGCGAAGGCTTCAGCGACCTCGCGGCCGTGGCGGCATATCGCGCCTTCACCAGCTTCCTGCTGGGTCATCTGCTGCTCGAGGTCGCCGCCCTGGGCGCCGACGTAGGCCCTCTCGACGTCGTCGACGACGACCTGGACAAGTCGCTCGCTCCCTACCCCACGGTCCAACGCCTCCACGCGCCCCTGCGCGAGGACCATTCCGCCGCCGAGTTCGAGGAGTCCCTGGAGAACCTCCTCGAACGCCTCGCGCTCATCAAGGCCGAGAACTAACCACGTTCCTGCGTGGATTGTCCGTGCGGCCACCGGTCGGACGCGTGGTCAGGACGCCTGTCCCAGGCTTGCGGCACAGAGCGGTCTCGAGGATGCCGTCAGCCGAGCTCGAAACGGTCCGCGTCCATGACCTTGACCCACGCGGCCACGAAGTCGTTGATGAACTTGTCCATGGCGTCAGCGCTGGCGTATACCTCCGAGAGCGCACGCAACTCCGAGTTCGACCCAAAGATCAGGTCGACGGCAGTGGCGGTCCACTTCAAGTCGCCGGTGGAGTAGTCACGAATCTCGTAGACGTCGTCCTCGGTCTCGGAGGCCTTCCACGTGGTGCCGGGCGCAAGGAGGTTGACGAAGAAGTCGTTTGTCAGCACACCGGGACGCTCAGTGAGCACACCATGGTGCGCACCGCCGACATTGGTGCCCAAGGCACGCATGCCGCCGACCAGCACCGTCATCTCCGGCGGGGTCAGGTCGAGCATGTAGGCGCGGTCAACGAGCAACTGCTCCGAGGGCATCTTCTCGTCGGGACGCAGGTAGTTGCGGAAGCCGTCGGCGCGCGGCTCGAGTACCTCGAACGAGTCCACGTCGGTCTGATCCTGGGTCGCGTCCGTGCGGCCCGGATGGAACGGCACGGTGACCTCGACACCGGCGTCCTTGGCGGCCCTCTCGACAGCTGCGCTCCCACCGAGGACGATCAAGTCCGCGAGTGAGATCTTCTTCCCGCCGGTCTGGGCCGCGTTGAACTCGACCTGGATCTCCTCGAGCCTCGTCAGCACGGTCGCGAGCCGGTCAGGCTCGTTGACCGCCCAGCCCCTTTGCGGCTCCAGACGGATGCGGGCGCCGTTGGCTCCGCCGCGCTTGTCGGTGGACCGGAAGCTTGCGGCCGAGGCCCAGGCAGTCGTGGCGAGTTGGGAGACAGAGAGGCCACAGTCGAGCAGCCTGGCCTTGAGAGCCGCGATGTCGGTGTCGCCGACGAGTTCGTGGTCGACCGGCGGGACCGGGTCCTGCCACAGCTGAGGCTCGGGCACCCACGGACCGAGGTACCGCGTGACGGGGCCCATGTCACGGTGGAGCAGTTTGTACCACGCCTTGGCGAAGGCGAGTGCGAACTCATCAGGGTTCTCCATGAACCGGCGCGAGATCATCTCGTACGTCGGGTCCATCCGTAGCGCAAGGTCGGTGGTCAGCATGCTCGGCTTTCGCTTCGGCGAGTCCGGCGTCGGGCCGGGGACAATGGTCTCGGCGTCCTTCGCGACCCACTGCTTGGCACCGGCTGGGCTCTCGGTGAGCTCCCACTCGTAGCCGAAGAGGATCTCGAAGAACCGATTGCTCCACTCGGTTGGCCGGTCAGACCAGGTGACCTCCAGGCCGCTGGTGATCGCGTCAGCGCCCTTGCCCGAGTTGTAGGTCGACATCCAGCCCAGGCCCTGTGCCTCGATCGGCGCAGCCTCCGGCTCAGCACCGACGTACTCCGGCGCCGGAGCAGCGCCGTGGGTCTTGCCGAAGGTGTGACCTCCGGCGATGAGCGCGACGGTCTCCTCGTCGTTCATCGCCATCCGGGCGAAGGTCTCGCGGATGAAATGGGCCGCGCGGACAGGGTCCGGCTGCCCCTGCGGACCCTCGGGGTTGACGTAGATGAGGCCCATTTCGGTCGCCCCGAGCTCGGACACCATCTCGGTCTCACCGACGTAGCGCTCGGGCCCGACCCAGTTGTCCTCCGGACCCCAGTAGACCTCCTCCGGCTCCCACACGTCCTCGCGACCGAAGCCGAAGCCGAACGTCTTGAAGCCCATCGACTCCATCGCGACGTTGCCGGCGAGCACCAGCAGGTCCGCCCAGGAGATCTTCTGGCCGTACTTCTGCTTCACCGGCCACAGCAGGCGGCGGGCCTTGTCGAGGTTGGCGTTGTCGGGCCAACTGTTGAGCGGGGCGAAGCGCTGGCCCCCATCACCGGCTCCACCACGGCCGTCGAAGATGCGGTAGGTACCCGCGGAATGCCAGCTCATCCGGATCATCAGCCCGCCGTAGTGGCCGAAGTCGGCGGGCCACCAGTCCTGCGACGTGGTCAGCACCTCGATGACGTCCTGCTTGAGCGCTTCGACGTCGAGCTTCTTGAACTCCTCGGCATAGCTGAACCCTGTGCCGAGTGGGCTGCTCTTCGTGGAATGTGCGCGCAGCACCGAGAGATCCAGCCGGTTCGGCCACCAATCCTTCAGAATGCGCGGCTGGCTTGTCCTCGGCGTAGGCGAGGGCATCCCCGGGTTCTCGCTCTCGCTGACGCTGGCCGTGTCGTGGTGTGCGGCTGGGCAGCCGAGTTGGTTCTCTGACATGGTGCCACCTTTCGGGACGGGTCGATCAGCAACGAGGAGGAGCCGAGCACGCGCGGCAGGGGAGACGGCTTGGCCACCGACCAGCGGGCGGGTCGGAGTTGCCCCTCGCGGGGCGGTCAACGCAAGGCATCTGCGAGTTCGACGAGGTCGGTCGCCACGACGTCCGGCGGTATGAAGTAGTTCGGATAGCGGGCTCCGTTGCGGTTCAGCCAACCGGTCCGGAGACCGGCCCGAGCAGCTCCGTCGATGTCCCAGGGATGTACCGCCACCAACATCGCGTCTGCGGCGGACACGCCACAGGCGTCGAGCGCGTGCGCATACGAAGCCGGATGTGGCTTCCAGGGCGCCGCGTCCTCGACGCTCATCAGCGTTTCGAACGCATCCTCGAGGCCGGCGCGCTCGACCAAGCCACGGGCGAGGGCGGCCGACCCGTTGCTGAGCGTCACCAGGCGTACACCGAGCTCTTGCAGGGCGTGGACGCCGTCGACGACGTCGCTCTGCACGCTCAACGAGGCGAAGGCCCTCATCACCTCGTCCACCGACGATTCCACATCCGGCGCGACGTCGGAGACGGGATGGGACTCTCCCGCACCACCCGCGGCCAGTCGAACCCGCAAAGCCTCAGACGCGAGGTCGGCGAACCGGGGCCTCACACCGACCACCGTCAGCGCAAAGCCGTCGCGCAGAACGCCGGCGAACCATGGCTCCACCGCGCTGCGCGTGAGGCCGATGCGTTCGAAGCTGCCAGCGAGCGGACCCAAGTCAGACAGAGTCTCGTTGACGTCGAAGATCACCATCGCCGGCGTCCCGGTCGCTGTGTGGCCGGTCTCTCCCGATTCGCTCATGTGCTCATCGCTCTCGACACGCGTGGGTGGTCCGGCGGCCTCAGCGCTCCACGAGCTTCGCGAAGGTGCTGTCCTCCCCGCTCGCCTTCTTCTCCTGGTAGAGCAGCGCGAGGCCGTTGTTGTCGAAGGTCGTGAACCACTCTTCCCAGCTGATGTGCTCGAGCTGGTCCTCGCCGGCGCCGCCCGGGAAGTCGATGCGGAGCACGCCGGTGCCCGCCCCGCTTCCCTCAGTGCCGCGAACGCGTGCCGGTGAGCCGTCGTGCTCGTCCACCCACCGGCGGATCTCGTCGTGATCGATGGTCGTGTGGGTCTCCGAGGCCATCGTCGCCTCCCTCTGCTCGACTGCGTATCAACTGCTTGGTACCCCGCTGCGACCGCCTCGTCACCCGATTCAGCCCCGGAGCCGGCGGAGAAGGTCACCCTGGTCGAGGATGTCGAGTGCGAGTGTGCGATATCCGACCTCGTCGAAGAGCACCGTCAGCCGGTCGTCCTCGACGTCCGTGACGACGCCGTCGCCGAACTCCTGGTGCCGGACGCGGGCCTGGACCGGGAAGTCTGCGTTGGACTCGTCGGCGGGCTCGGGGGCCAGCCCCGAGCGACAGTTGTCGCAGACATCGCACCGCATCGGCGAGGGCTCACCGAAGTAGCCGAGCAGGAACTCGGCTCGGCAGCGCTCGGTCTCGGCATAGCTGCGCATCATCTCGACTCGCGAACGCTCGAGGTTGCGATGCGCCTCCGCGAATTCGGCCGCGGCCTCGATCGGATCCTCTCCAGGGCGAGCCTCACGGGCCAAGGTCAGGAGGTTCAGGATGGTGCCGGTCTTGCGCCGTCCGAGCCCTGACCGCTCGGCGACGACGCGCGGCTCGACGGCTCCGTCACTGGTGGCCTCCAGCACGGCGCGCACGTCGCTACGCCGGGGCACTGCGGGCGAGAAGAACCGCCCAAGAGACAGATCCTCAGGACGGTAGATGAGCAGGCCGCTCGCAGGGGCACCGTCGCGGCCTGCGCGTCCAACTTCCTGGTAGTAGGTGTCGGGCGACTCCGGCACCTGGGCATGCACGACCATCCTGACATCAGGCTTGTCGATGCCCATCCCGAAGGCGGAGGTGGCCACGATCGTGTCGACCTCGCCGGCGAGGAACTCCTCATGGGCGGCCTCGCGCTTCCGTCGTCCCAACCCGGCGTGATAGAGAGCGGTACGCCGGCCGGCCGCCTCGAGCAGGGCCGCGTACTCCTTCGCCGCTGGACGTGTCCGGCAATAGACGATCACGGAGCCGGCGGTGCGCTGCACCGCATCGTGCACCGCTGCGCGCTGGTCCTCGACGGTGGCGCACCGCAGGACCGTGAGCGCCACGTTCGGTCGTGCGAATCCGGTGACGATCGTCCTCGCGTCGCGGAGCCGCAGACGATCGTGGATGTCGTCGCGCACCGGGGGTGCGGCGGTCGCGGTCATCGCGATCAGCCGCGGTCGCTCCTCCCCCGTGACCAGGCCGTCAATGAGGTCGCCGAGGCGGAAGTAGTCGGGGCGAAAGTCATGGCCCCAGGCCGAGACGCAGTGTGCCTCGTCCACGACGACCAACCGGGGGCGTAGCTGTGCCACCTCTCCACGAACGCCCTCGTTGGCGAGTTGCTCCGGCGCGAGGAAGAGATAGTCAAGCTCCCCCGCAGCCGCTCGCCGGAACGCGTCATCACGCTCCGACGCAGTCTCGGCCGAGCTCAACCGAGCGGCGTGCAGGCCCCTGCCGCCCAGCGTGATCCCCTCGATCTGGTCCTTCTGCAACGCCAGGATCGGAGAGACGACGAGAGTGAGCCCCTTCACCAGCACTCCGGCGACCTGATAGACGAGCGACTTCCCCGCGCCGGTCGGCGCGACGAGAAGCACGTCGTACCCCTCAAGCAGCGCTGTGGTTGCCTCTTCCTGTCCTGGGAGCAGCTCGTCGTGTCCGAAACGGTTGCGGGCGACATCCCGCACGCGGGCCTGATCGTCAGGCATGGGCCGTCTCATCCCGCGCCGACCGCGGGACGTAGGCCACGGTCGAGACGGCCCGACGACCCCGCGCCGTCCATCCGTCGCGCCGCCCGGACGAAGAGGTTCATCGCGTCAGCGTCCGTGCCAGAAGACGTCGAAACCTCAGGAGGACGCCCTGGGCCGCGGACCCCGACGGGGCGTGCTCGTCCGATGTGATGCTTGCGCTGAGGGTCATGTCGTCCTTCTACTCGAAACCTTCGGCCGGAATCTCCCGATGCGGTGCCGGCGGTACCCGCGCGGTGGGATGGCCAGACACGTCGACTGCCTCTGTGTGCGGCCGCTCCTGTCTTCGGCGCATCGCTTCACTTGGATTCACGCGTCGCTGCACGGCCGCCTGTCACCAACGTGATGGCTGGGTACAGCTCATGCCGTGAGCAGCCGCGAGTACGTCGCACTGGGTACGTCGTCGCAGGTCCCGACCCGCGAACGGGCTCATCACGGCGGACTGCTGCGGTGGGACAACGAGCTGGTGCTCCTCGATCCCGGCGAGGGCACGCAACGTCAGCTCACTTTGGCCGGGGTAACGGCCGGCATCACCCGGATCGTGCATCACGCACCTGCACGGCGACCACTGTCTCGGCCTTCCCGGCGTACTCCAGCGGATGGCGCTCGACGGGGTCGCCCGGCCAGTCGACCTTTACTACCCCGCGTCGGGTCAGGAGTACGTCGACCGGCTCCGGCGGGCCAGCGTGTTCTACGAAGCCGTCGATGTCCGCGAACACCCCGTGGCCAGTGACGGCGCGGTGGACGCGTGGCCCGGCGTCGAATTGCGAGCCGCCGCTCTTGACCACCGAGTGGAGACGTATGGGTGGCGGCTACAGGAGCCCGACGGCCGGCGGATGCTGCCCGACAAGCGTGCTGAGCGATGAGCAAGCCCTCGCGGAGCAGGCGACTGACCCGGTCGGTTCTCGCTCACCTTGCACACGCCCATGGCCACCTCACGGCCGCGCAGGCGGCGCAACTGGCAGAGTGATCGGGTTCTCGCCGCTTGGTGCTGACGCACTTCTCCCAACGGCACCGCGACGAACGGGCCTTCGCCCAGGAGGCACGTCAGCACTTCTCCGATGTCTACGCTGTGCGGGATCTCGACCGCGTGACGGTTCCCCAGAGAATCCAATGACACGGTACTCACCGCCGAGGGTGGGACGACGCCGCCGAAGAGGCAACCGTCGTCCGCGACTGGTCGTTGTCTCTCCACGCAGGTTGGGTACGAGATCGGCTGCGACATGCCGCCGAGTCGGCGGCCGTAGCCGGGCTCCCGCACGGACCGCCTAAAGGGACTCCAAGTCATGCGCGGTCCTATAACGGTTCAGCCGATCACGACTTGCTTGGTAGGCGTCCCACACCGCGACCTGCGACCCGTTCATCTCGGCGGGCACGTGCTCGCGGTCGCCGTTCCGGTCGGGGCGCACCTCATCCCAAGCCATCTGAGCACTGAGGAAGTCCTCGAGCAGTTGCTTGTGTTCAGGAGTGTCGCGCGGGTCGGGGTCCATGACGTAGACGCTACGCCGTGCCGGCGTGGAGAGGTGGCATGAGCTGCCGCCAGCCGATGCACCGCCATCAGGACGGGCAACCGCGCGCACAGCGGTGCCCTCACGGCCACGAGCGCGTCCGTTTCAGCCCACTACGGCGCGCCCTGCGGACTGCCGGTCGCGAGATCACACTTATAGGGGGCAGTGCGGTCCGGGCACCGGCGACGCCACCGCGGACCAGCGGACGCCAGTCGACCACGGATGAAAATTGATCCTCACCGAGTCCGGGATGCAGGCGACGAGGCGAGGGCCCGACTGTCGCGGCAGACTCACTCTGCTGTTGTCGGTCGTGCTTCCTCACGCCACACGTTCCACGCGCGTGCGGTCTGTCCGCCCACGCTCCGGGCAGCAGTCGACGCCTCGCCGGAGCTGAGATAGCGAGGCGTACCCAACGCGAGGGCTTGGAGCTGGGTACGGGCATTGACTTCGGTGTAGACCGCTCGATAGACGGCTTCGGGCAGGGATGCACCGACGGCGACCGAGCCGTGACCACGCATCAGGATGACCGCATCATCCCCGAGTGCTTCCGCCAGTGACGCCCCAAGGGAGGACGACGTGATGAGCAGGTCGCTCGCGTCCCCGGCGTGATCGCTTATCTCGAAGACCGCTGTGCCGCTCGTGGGCAGGAATCCCGCCATGTGAATGATGGGGAGGAGCGGCGTGCTCGTTACACCCAACGGGATGACTGAGGCGGAGTGGCTGTGCACTATGGCCATCACGTCGGGCCTACGTCGATAGATCTCAGCATGGATGAAGCGTTCGAGGTAGAGGGAGCGCTCGGCTGACGTCGTCGCTTCGAGGTCATGGACAAGCAGATCCGATGCGGTGACAGAGCCGGGCGCGAGATTTCCTGAGAGCAGGAATCGGTCCATCCCCGGCGCAACGCGGGAACTGACGTGTCCGAACGCGTCGAGCACTCCTTGACGTACGAGGATGCGATTAGCGGCCACCAGGTCGTCGCGCAGCGCGTTGAGCTCATCGGAGGCGACACCGCTACCTGTCGCTGCGCCCGGAGCCGCTTCGCCGCGATCCGGACTGTTCGCGTTCCCGGGAGTCATGTGTCGTCGTCCCTTCTCTCTCGCGCCGGATGTCGTCGTGGTCAGGGTCCCGAGGTCGGGCCCACCAGTATCGGGCCGCGCCGAGTGGGCGGATGCATGGGCTCGAAGATGCGGTTCGGTAGCGTCGCTCGGGTATCGCTCCCTGCGTCGACGGCCGAGGAGCCGAGATAGTGGTTGCTGACGTCGGGGTCGGTGAGAAGTGCCGCCGCGCTGTCGCTGCGAACGAGGACGCCGTTCTCGAGGATCGCGCCGCGTTGGGAGACGCCCAGTGCAGCGGTCGCGTTCTGCTCTGCGAGCAGGACACCCATGCCGTCGTCGGTGAGGCGGGTGAGGACGGAGAGGATCTGCGTGACGATCTGGGGGGCGAGTCCAAGAGAGGGTTCGTCGAGCAGTAGGAAGGCGGGGCGGCGTACGAGCGCCCGCGCGATTGCGAGCATCTGCTGCTGACCGCCGGAGAGCAGTCCTGCCGCCCGGTCAGCGAAGTCCTGGAGGATCGGGAACAACTCGAAGGCCTGGTCCAGCCGTCCCTTCCGCTCCGCGCCGCGAAGGCCTGTACCGTGCAGGCCGAGCTCGAGGTTTTGACCGACTGTGAGGTCGGTGAAGACCTGGCGGCCAGCCGGGACCAAGGAGATCCCACGACGCGTGCGCTCGGCGGCATCGAGCGACGTCACGTCGGTGCCGTTGAACAGCACTTTTCCGGTCACCGCCCGGTGCAGGCCCGCGGTGCTATGGAGCAGGGTCGACTTGCCGGCTCCGTTCGCACCGAGCAGCGCCACCACCTCGCCCGGCGCGACCTGAAGGTCAATAGAGCGCAGGGCCGCCACGCGGCTGTAGTGCGCACCGAGGCCGTTCAGTTCGATCATGACGCCACTCCCAGATATGCCTTGCGCACGGCGGCGTCCTCGCGGACCTCGTTCGGGAGGCCCTCGGCGATGACGCGTCCGGCATCCATCACGGTGATGCGGTCGCTGATGGCAAGCACGAGCGACATGTTGTGCTCGATCAGCACGAGCGATACTCCGCCCGCACGGACCGCGTCGAGCACATCCGCGAGCTCGCGGGTCTCGCTGTCGTCCAGGCCGGCGGCCGGCTCATCGAGCAGCAGCAGCTTCGGTGCAGCCGCGAGGCCACGGGCCACCTCGACGAGCCGCTGGGCGCCCGCGGGCAGATCCTGGGCCGGCGTGTCGGCGAAGTGACGGAGGTCGAGGAAGTCGACCAGCTCGTCGGCGCGAACGACCAGCTCACACTCCTCGCGCCGGGTCCTCGGCAGCCGGAGGGCGTCGGAGAAGAACCGAGCTCGGGTGAAGCGGTAGGCGCCGAGCATGACGTTCTGTCGCACTGTCAGCGTCGGCACCAGCCGGGCGGACTGGAATGTCCGCATCAGGCCGAGCGACGGCAGCTCGCGGGGTGACATACCGGTCAGCTGGTGGCCGCAGAACTCCACCGAGCCTTCGTCGGGTCGGGTGAAGCCGGTGACCAGGTCGAGCAGGGTGGTCTTGCCGGCGCCGTTCGGGCCGATGACGGCGCGGATCGTGCCCTCGTCGACCTCGAGATCGACGGACTGGACGGCGGCGACTCCGCCGTAGCTGCGGGAGATCCCGCGTACCGTGAGCAGTGCACTCATCTCTGATCTCCTCTCGCATTCGGTTGGCTGCAGGTGCCGTCGTACGGAGTCCTCATCGCCCGGCCCCCTGGGCTACCGCATGCCGACTGACGCGGCGCCACGCCGAGGCGACGCCGTCACGGACGGCGCCCCACAAGCCGGCCGGGAAGTAGGTCATGACCGCGATCAGCACCAGGCCCGCGACCAGCGGCTCCCAGTTGCTGAAGGTCTGCCCGACCTGCGGCAGACCCTGGATGACCAGCGCCCCGATCAGCGGGCCGATGACACTGCGGGAGCCACCGACGGCCACCATGATCACAATGCTGAAGGCCACGGTCACGGTGACGACGTCCGGGGAGAAGAACCGCAGATAGAAGGCGTAGAGGCTTCCGGCCAGCGAGGCGGTCACCGCCGAGATAGCAAAGGCTGTCGCCTTGTAGCGCGAGGCGCGGATGCCGAGCATGCCGGCCGCGACGGAGTCGTTGCCAACCGCTGCGAGCGCCCGACCGGTCTGGGAGTTGCGTAGGTTGCTGGTGATCCAGGCGGCGATTGCACCCAGCACGACGAGGACATAGAAGTTCGCCTGGTCGGAGAAGACGGCGTAAGAGCCGAGGTGGAGGCTGGGGATGCCGACAAGCCCGGACGGGCCGTCGGTCAGAGAGATCCAGGCCGTGCTCAGGGACGCCGTCGCGACCGCGAGACCGAGCGTGGCCAGGGCGAAGTAGTAGCCGCGCAGGCGCAGGAAGCCTGCACCGAAGACGAGGGCGAGGAGACCGCTGAAGGCTGCAAGGACGAGTGCCGCCACCGCCGTTGGCCAGTGCCAGTCCATGGTGAGGAAACCGGCGCCGTACCCGCCGATCGCCATGAACATGGTCTGGCCGAGCGAGACCTGGCCGGCCTGGCCGATGAGGGGCGTCAGGCCGATCGTCGCCAGGTAGAAGATCCCGACCGTGACGAGCAGGCTCATCTGGGTGGGCACGAGGTAGGGCAGCGCGATGGCGATCGCGATGCCGACGACCCCGAGGAGGAGTCGGGCCGGCCGGGTGCGCACACCCGTGGGCCTGCCCGCGGACTCGACGGGCATGGGCAGTCGAGCGCTGGTCATCGGCGAACCCTTTCCGGAGTTCCGAACAGGCCCTGGGGACGCAGGAGGAGGACCGCAACCAGCAGCGCGATGGCCGCGAGCTGCGCCAGGTCGGCGTTCCAGTAGCGCCCGAAGACCCCCTGGAGCAGACCGAGGAGCAGACCGCCGACGACGGCACCGGCATTGCTCCCCAGGCCGCCGACGACGGCCGCGATGAAGCCTGCTACGGCGTACGGCGTGACGGTGGTGAACTGGAGGAACGTGATCGGGATGATCGTCGCGCCCGCCAGCGCGGCCATCGCCCCTGCGAGGGCGAAGGCCATCAGCCTCATCCGGTCGACCCGGATGCCCTGCAGCCGCGCCGCGCTGGGATTGGACGCCGTGGCCCGCATCGCCAGCCCGAGCTCGGTCTTGTTGAGCAGGAGCCAGAGACCGAGGACGCAGACCACGAGCGCGCCCGCGAGCCAGAAGTACTGGGTCGGGATCCGCACGCCGCCCCAGTCGAGCGGGTCAGAGCCCGTAAAGGCTGGCATGGTGTAGGGCAGGTTGCCCCACCCCAGGAGCAGCAGGCCGCCGACCGCCTGGAGCATGCCGACGGTCGTGAGCAGCAGCCGGTCGGGTGTGGCGCGCTTCGCCGCCGGGCGCACGATGACGACGTCGACCGCGGCGAGGCCGACTGCGAAGATCACCACGACGATCGGGACGACCGCGAGCGGGCTGATCCCCAGCGACTCCTGGAGCGAGACCGCGCTGAGCGCGGCCAGGACCACGAACCCGCCCTGGGCGAGGCTGATGATCCGACTGATGGAGTAGACCACCGACATACCGAGGGCGATTAGCGCGTAGACACAGCCGTCGGCGAGCCCTCCGAGGACGACCTGGACAAGGTCAGTCATCCCTCTCCACCTCCTGCATACTCGAATCCGTGCGTCGTCGCCTTGACGATCGCCACGTCCTTCTCGGTCAGACCGCGATGGTCGTCTCCGGAGAATGAGTAGGTCCCGACGACACCGGGGAAGTCGGTGATGTGCTCGAGCTCCGTCCTCGCCATGACCGGGTCGCCTTGCGAGCGACGCAGCGCCTCAGCGACGAGCCGCACGCCGTCGTACGCCACGCCGGGACCGAAGTCGGGCTGCTCGCCGTGTGCGGCGACGTAGCCCTGGTGATAGGTCGCCTCGAGATCGCGGATCTTCGGGTCCGAGTACGCCGAGGGCGCCCAGAAATCACGCGTCGCGGGAATCAGCAGCGGATCGGGGAGGAATGCCTTGATCCGCTTGATGAAGTCGTAGGTGAGGTTGCCGTCGGTGGTGGCCACCGGTACATCGAGGCCGACCTGCCCCAGTCCCTTGAAGGCGACCCCGGCGCCGGCACCGGTGGCCCAGACGATGAGGGCCTGCGGCCTCGCTTGCGCGATGCGGCTGAGCTGCGAGGTCACCGAGACGGCGTCCGGCGTGAAGGTCGCACTGCCAACCAGCTTCATGCCTGGCTCCTCGGCCACCGCCTCCTTCGCAGACTCCGCGCCGTCGGCGCCGGACGCGTCGGTGGTCGAGAGCAGCCCGAGGCGGGTGATCCCGCGCGCCTTCCAGTAGGCGACAAGCTGGCTGGCCAGATCTTTGGTCGCCGCGCTAGCCGACCACTGGTACCCAGCCGGCTTGAGACCAGGCGAGAGGCAGTAGTCGACCACCTTGGCGCTCCCGGCCAGCGCCGCGATCGCCTTGCACGGGCCCGAGGTCGAGGGGCCGACGATCGCATCGACGCGACCGAGCATCTTGCGGACCTGCAGCACCGCCTGCGACGGACTGCTCTGATCGTCGGCGGTGACTAGCCTGACCTGCTTCCCGTTGACGCCACCGGCTCTGTTGATCGCTTGGACGGCCAGCTGCGCCCCACGTAGTTCGCCGACGCCCAACTGACTGCCGGGCCCGGTCTGGCTGGCGATCAGCCCGATGGTGTAGGCGCCATCGTCAGCGGCGCTCTGCGCGGCACATCCCGAGAGCGCCAGAACGGCCGCCGCGCCGAGCAAACCGAGGTGCCGCGCCAGCAGAGCGGGCCGTCGCGCGGTCGTGGCACTCATCAGCATCTTTTCCTCTCTGAAGAAGTGCCCTCTGTTCTACAGTGATGCTCACCACACGTCAAGGGTCTCTGTAGAGGCTTTGCCGACCGGATCCGGGCACGCCAGAGCGTGCCCGGAGGCAGCACGAGGGGCCAGCACACGCCGCGCGTGTGCTGGCCTGCGGCGTGATCAGTGCAGGGTCGCCTCGAGCTCGACGACGGCCTCGTGGGCCATGCCGGCGAGCTCCTTGCGCCGCTTCGCGTTGATCCTGTTGATCGGGATCGAGATGTTGATCGCGGCCAGCACGGGCGCACCGTGTACGGCGACCGCGACCGAGCAGACGCTCTCCTCGCTCTCCTCGTTACTGAACGCGTAGCCGCGCCGGCGTACGCCCTCTAGCTCGGCGATCAGCTCGGATCGCGTGCCCACGGAGTTGGGGGTCATTCGGAGCAGCTCCTCCTCCGGGTAGAGGACCTTGAGGTGCTCGTCGTCCATCGTGGCGAGCATGGCCTTGCCGGTCGAGGTGCAGTGCGCCGGCATCGACCTGCCGGCCCTCGAGCTGACCCGGACGGCCTTCGGGCTCTCGATCGACTCCAGGAAGGTCACGGTCGTGCCTTCGAGCGTGCCGAGATGGACGGTCTCGCCGGACCTCTCATTGAGGCGCTCCAGTGCCGGCCTCGCCTGCTCGCGGATATCGAGGCGACGCAGTAGCGCGAAGGCGATCCGGTCGAGGGATGGACCGGCCTCATAGGCCCGCGTCGACGGGTTCTGCCGAACGAAGCCCCGATACTGCAGCATCGCCAGCAGGCGATGGGCGGTGGAGGACGCGACGCCCAGATACTGGCTGGCCTCGGTCAGCCGCAGTGAGCGCTGCGCGCTGAGCAGCCAGAGCAGCCGCAGCGCGTTGTCCACCGACTCGATCGGATATTGCGGCGAGGCGGTGTGCTCGGGAGCGGGCGGGAAGGCCTCGGCAGCGGCTGTCACGTCAGCACTCTATCGAGGCCCGGCACGGGGAAGCGTCATCTCCGTCAGAGCGGCGACAGGCATGAGTTCTGTCTTCCAGAGGGTCGCACGTCGCTCAGGCGTCTTCCTCGAGTCGAGCAAGCTCGTGGCGCCACGCCGTTCCGGTGTTGAAGCCGGCACCGAGATCCGGGAGCTCGGCCATGTCCTCCGCGGCAAGGTCGGCCAGCGTTCCGCCGGCGCAGCGAATCCGGAGCGAGAGCCGGGCGATCGCGTCGACGCTCGCCGCTTGGAGCACGGCCTGCTCGACCGTCTGCGCGGCGCTGGTGAGCCCGTGGCCGCGCAGGACGACCACGGGTCGCGCTCCCATCGCCGCGGCCATCTCGGCGCCGAGGGCGTCGTTGCGGACCAGCACGCCGCGCGGGTAGACGGGGACGCCACCGGCCGCAAGTCGCGCGCCGGGGATGTCGAAGGCTCCGACGATCGGCCTGATCGCAATCCCGGCCAGGTCGGCGGCCACGACGTCCGGTGGGTGGGCGTGGACCACGGCCTCGACGTCGGGCTGGGCGCGAAGGACAGCACTGTGGAGCGGCAGCTCGTTCGGCACCTGATAGCCCTCGAGCTCACCCTCGCCAGCCGGTACGCCGTCGAGCCCCACCAGCCGGATGTCCTCCGGCGTGGTCCAGGCGAGGCCGCGCTCGCGCGGGCCGCGGCAGCGCACGAGGATCGAGGCGTCGTCGACCCGGAGGCTGATATGGCCCAGGATCCCGTCGGCCAGTCCGCGGGCGGCGAGGACGCGGCACGCCGACGCGATCAGCTCACGCTCTGCCGGATAGGAGGCGCTCATGCGCCCTCCATGTCCCGGACCGGCCGGGGTGCGGCGGGCTCGAGCTTCGCGAGCACGTCGTCGTAGGTGCTGCCCGCCGCCATCGCCTTGCGCGTGGTGATCAGCGCCTTCGGCCAGTTGGCGACCGCGGCGCCGAGCAGAGAGCCGCCCGGTCCGGCGTACAGCACGGCGAAGCACCCCGAGGCGACATCACCGAGCAGCGTGTCGGCGACGGCTCCCTCGTGATGGCCGACGACCTGGATTTTCCAGTCGTACTGATCGGACCAGACGTAGTCGATCGCGTGGTAAGGGCGCGGCGAGTCCGGCGCCACGATGGTGCGCGCGACGCAGAGCGCCTGGTCGACCGCATTGGTCCAGTGCTCGACGCGGATCAGCTCGTCCGTGGTGGCGTCACGCCAGCGGCAGACGTCGCCGACGGCGTACACGCCCGGGGCGCCCTCGGCGCGGAGGTACTGGTCGCAGACCAGACCGTCCTCGACGGCGAGGCCGGAGGAGGCCAGCCACGTGGTGTTCGGGTCGGCGCCGATCCCGACCACGACCGCGCCCGCCGACAGCGCCGTGCCGTCACTGAGGCGCACCGTGAACGAGCCACGTTCCCCGTCGATGCCCTCGACTCCCGTCCCGAAGTGGGGCTGGACGCCGTGGTCCTGGTGCAGGCCGAGAAAGATCCGCCCCACCGACTCCTCGAACCCCCGGCTCATGGGCGTGGGCAGCGGGTCGACGAGGTGGACCTCGAGACCGAGGTCGCGCGCAGTCGCGGCGACTTCGGCGCCGATGAACCCGCTGCCCACTACGACGATCGTCCCCCCGTTGTCGAGGTCGGCGCGGAGCCGACGGGCGTCCGCGAGCGTGCGCACGACGTGCACGCCCGGACACCGGCCCCAAGGGGAGGGTCTCGCGTCGGCGCCGGTGGCGACAACGACGTTGTCGTACGCGATCCGGGTGTCGTCGGCGAGCTGGATCTGGCGCAGCGCCGGGTCGAGCGCGGTGACCTCAGCGCCGAGGACGAGCTCGAGGTCGAGCTCCTCGGCGGCCTCGCGGGTGAGCAGCCGAATCGAGTCGGCGTCGCTGGTGCCCTTCAGCAGGGCCTTGGACAACGGCGGCTTGTTATAGGGCAGCTCGGTCTCCCGCTCAAGCAGCACGATCTCACCGTCGTACCCCTCGGATCGGAGCGCCTGCGCGGTGCGCACTCCTCCGACCGAGGCGCCGACGATGACGGTGCGGCTCATTCGTCCTCCACACGCAGCGCCGACACGGGGCAGCTGCGCGCGGCTTCCTCGACGCGGGCGCGATCTCTCTCCTCGACGGTCGTCCTCAGGACAACGACCACTCCGTCGTCGTCGATGTCGAAGACGTCGTCAGCTGCGAGGACGCAGTTGGCGTAGCCCTGGCACGCGTCCAGATCTGCCACGATCTTGGCCATCGGTTCTCTCCTTCGGGTGGATGGCGGATGGGTCCGTCAGCGCTTCACCGCGATGCCGCCGTCGGGGTGGACGACGTCACCGGTGATGCCGCGGGCGCGCTCGGAGGCGAGGAACACATAGCCCCAGGCGTGGTCCTCGCCGCTGAGCGCCACGCCGAGCGGGACACGAGCGGCGAGCTCCTGCTCCCGCCCGGGGGTGTCGTCGAGGCGCCTCCCGTTGAGACCGAGGCTGTTGAGCCCGCGCAGGTCGGTATTGAGGGTGCCGCCCGGCGCGACGCCGTTGACCCGGATGCTCCGCCCCGCAAGCTCGTAAGCCAACGAGGTGACGGCGCCTCGGACCGCGAACTTCGACGGGACGTAGAGAATCCCGCCCCGTCCCGGGTAGTAGGCCGAGGTGGACTCGGTGAGGACGATCGACCCTCCGCTGGCCCGCTCGAGCGCCGGCAGTGCCGCCTTGACCGACATGAGGTGGGACTTGACGTTGATGCTGAACATCTCGTCGAACGCCTTGTCCAGCGCATCCGCGTCGATCTCGGTGATGCCCTTGTAGAAGTCGAAGATCCCGACGCAGTTGACCAGCACGTCGAGGCCACCGAAGGCGTCCACCGTGGCCGCGACCGCCTCCTCGTTGGCGGCGAAGGTGGTCGCGTCGCCGGCGACCACCGGCATGCCCGGATAGGTCTCCCGGATCGCCGCACACTTGTCCTCGGAGAGCTCCAGGACCGCGACCTGCGCGCCCTCCTCGAGGAACGCGTCCACCACCGCCCGGCCGATCCCAGAGCCGGCGCCGACGACGAGGGCACGGCGGCCCTCCAACCAGCCGCTCATGCCTCTTCCCCCGCGTCGTCGTCGGAGATCAGCGGCGCGAGGGGATGGCCGACCAACGCGGAGAGGGTCGCGGCGTTCTGCCACGTGATCGACTCCAGCTCGAGCGGGTCGAGGGTGATCCACTGCCCGGACTTCGGCGAGTCGATCAACAGTCGGGAGCCGTTGCGCGTCTCGACGCGCACGACCCGGATCTCGGAAAACTCGTTGGCGATGACGATCGGCTCGCCGACCGCGTGCTCCAGGAACCCTGCGCGCTGCTGCGCCGCGGTGATGGCGGCCTCACGGTCCTTGGACTCGCCCTCCCATTCCAGCTTCGACATCGCAGGCCTCACAGAAAGATCGCGAGGTTCTGGGTGCGGAGCACCGACTCGTCGACCGAGATGTGGCGACGGGCCAGCAGCCAGCCGCTCTCGCTGCGCCGGAGCAGGTCGACGCGGCCGGCGGAGATGAGGGCCGGTTCGCGGATGTCGCCGCGGCTGCGGAAGAGCAGCTCGGCCGAGTCGACGATCAACTCGTCGTCGTTGCGAGTCGCGAAGGTGCGGACGTTCGTGATGAAGTGCCGCAGCCGCGACGGCGGGTCCTCGGTCCAGGCGTGCTCAGTCGCGAACCGAGCTACACGGCGGCTGAGCGAGTACTTGTTCTCGTCGAAGTGGGCCATGCCGGGAGCGGTGTCATAGCCGGCGCCGAGTGCCGTGGTCACCTTGACTGGCATGTAGTAGTGGATGTCCTCGGCCAGGAGAGCCAGCCAGTCGTCGTACCGCTGCTGATCGAGAATGTAACTCTCCTCGACCAGCCAGCGGTGTGCCGCGAGGTGACGGGGATCGTCGAACATGAGGCTCTCGCCCACGCGCTCGGTGGTCGAAGCGTAGCCGCCCAGCTGAGAGCGGCTGCCGTCGATCGGGAAGTACGTCGTCATCGGACCGTCTCCTCCCGGGTCTCGCCTTGGATAGCCGGAGCTAGGTCGCCCGGCGTGTCGCACGACGTACCGAGCTGGCCACGGATGGCGCCGCCGATCGAGACAGAGTCGATCTGCTCGGGCTCGCGCTCGAGATAATCGGCCCAGCGGCTGAGGAGATGGCGCTGGTTGTATTCCCCGTAGCCGACGTACGCCGTGCCCGGGCCGGCGAACTGATCGGGGCCGAGCGCCGGGACGACCTCCGAGCCGTCCATCTTCATGCCCATCCGGCTGTTGAGGTGCAGGCGGCGCGCCATGGAGCCGGCGGCGGTGTTGGTCAGCGATACCCAGTTCTCGACATCGTCCTGCTCAAACATTCCGGTACTACCGAAGCACATCAGGTACGCCTTGTAAGACTGCGCCTTGAACTCCTCCGGCGCGTTCTTGTCCACGATGAACCAGGAGAGAACCTCGGTCTCGTTCTCGCTGATCGGCTGCCACTGACGCAGCGAGATGAACGGCAACACATCCTCGCCATCCTCGACCTTGGGCCAGTTGTGAACGAAGCTGAGGTTCGGGAAGATCGACGCCGCCGAGATCATGAAGCCGTTGTCGCCGACCACCGCGAGCTGCTCGTGGCTCCACGTCTGCTTCATCCGCTCGATCATCTCGTCGGGATAGCCGACGTAGCGCAGCCGCTCCTCCAGGGTTCCCTCCGGCAGCTTGTACGTCGTACCGCCGCCGTTGCCGGCCCAGTAGGTATTGCCATCCTTACGCTTCTCCGCCTTCGGCTCACGGAACAGGCCGATCTCAACGACCGATGTGTGGGTCTGAGGCGTGTGATACATATCGCCGGCGAAGTTCTCCGCACCGATCTTCCAGTTCGCCTTGACGCGCCAGCGCTGCGGCCCGCGCACCTCGACACCGTCCGGGCTCTGCTTGGTGTAGTAGTCGAGATAGAACGTGAAGTCGCCGAGAAACTCCTCCAGCGACGGCGCCGCAGGGTCGAGACTCACGAAGATCATCCCGTTGTAGCTGTCCACTGATGGCGCCGGCAGCAGCCGCTGACCCTTCTTGGCGAAGCCTTCCTCGCCTCCGTAGGCCTCCTGGTGGAAGGGCAGGCCGACGATCCGGCCGTCATTGCGGTAAGACCAGCCGTGGTAGGGGCAGCGAAAGTGGGACGCATTGCCCATCTCCGCCCGGCATACCTGCATGCCACGGTGCAGACACATGTTGAACATGACGCGGACCTCGCCGGTGTTGTCACGACTCACGATGAAGGAGTCGTCCAGCACGTGACGCACGACGTAATCGCCGACGTTCGGGATCTCGGACTCGTGCGCGACGAAGAGCCAGGAGCGGCTGAACAGGCGCTCCTTCTCCAGCGCGAAGACGTCCTGGTCGTTGTAGATGTGTGCCGGGATCATCCCCTCGCGCACAGCTTCGAACATGGCGGATTGGTCGCCCATCGTCTCTCCTCCGCATCTCTGTTTTTCAGAGACTCATTCTGCAAGAAAGAACTTGCGAGCACAACCCCGAGAGAAAGTCGACCCGCGGCGGCTGCCCGCGGCGGGCCGCACGGAGAGCGGAGCGCGCGCCCGCGCCACTTCCATTGCCGTGCGCGACAGGTTTGACCTGCTCTACCTCGACAGGATCTCGGGCCGCGGTCGGTGCGCGGCGTCAACCGCGTGGAGGGCCGCCTCTCTTTGCACGCAACCAACCCGGAGGGACGCTTCTCGCCTACGCTCCAGACGAGGTTGCGCAGCCCGCCATGCGTCGGCTGGCCCACGACGCCGTACACCGTCACAGCGCCACTTCAGTCGCGGCGAGGCCCGCCTGATCGCCGCACTCATCGTGGCCTCCCGCGCGATCGGTCGCGAGCTCACGTAATGCTGGGAGGAACGGATCGAGCGTCGGAGCAGGCACTTTCGGGCTCTGCCAGAAGTGCGGCGACCCGATCGGGAAGCATCGACTTCTTGCGCGGCCACAAGCGCGCCAGTGCATTACCTGCAGCCAACGCGACTGACCCTGAGAGAGGGCCGGTCAGGAGAGCAGGCGCAGGTGCTCCCCGAAACTGAGCGTTAGGTCCGCAAGGACGAGCTCGCCCTTCTCGGCGGTCGCGAGCGACGGCCGTCCAATCAGTCCTGACTGTGTGTAGCCGGCCATGCCAACGGCGTAGAGGTGGGTGCGCTCCGAGGCGATGTGGTCGGCATCGTCGAACCCGGTTCGCACCTGCTCGGGCGCGACGGCGAGGACGATGGAGGTCTCGAGCTCTCCCCCGTGCATGTCCTCGTGGTTGTCCGTCACCAGTCCGCCGACCTTGCGGGCGCGTTCCCAGTCGTCACGGTGTGGGAAGACGGCCATCCGGCGCCGGCCAACGTTCGCCTCCTGGGCGACGTTGCCGAGGACGTAGTTGCCGCCATGGCCGTTCACTAGGACGAGCTTCGTGATGCCCCTCTGCTCGAGCGAAGCCTGGACGTCTCGGATCACCTGGTAGAGGGTCGCCGCGCTGATGCTCACCGTGCCGGCGAAGTCGCTGTGCTCGTGCGAGCAGGCGATCGTGATCGGGGGCAGCAGGAACAGGTCGTAGCGCTGCGCGACGGCCTCGGCGATGGCACAGGCGACGATCGTGTCGGTGGCAAGCGGAAGATGGCGCCCGTGCTGCTCGAAACTTCCGACCGGGAGCACCGCCACTGACGCTCCGCGCTCGGCCTCCTCGACCGACGTCGACTTCGGGAGCGTGTCCACGATTCTCCCTTCAGTCACCGCTCACTTCAGCCTGGCAAGGTCTCGTCGGAGCTCGGAGACGGCCGCGCTTCGCTCGTACGGCGCCAGGCGCTGCTTCAGGGACACCCACGTAGCGCGAACTCGTGCCGATCCGGCGGCCCGATAGGCAGCGAGCGCATCCTGACCGACGGCGCACGCCGCATCGACGTTGCCGCGGGTCGCCTCGACCATCGAGAGGCGTGCGAGGCAGGGCGCACGGTCGCGCACGAACCCCGCCGGCCACTGATCGAGCGCGGTCGCCAGTCGGGTCGCCGCGACGTCGTACCGGCGGAGGAAGTAGGCGCTGGTCCCGGTCTCCATCAGGACGTACGCCGGCGTGACGAAGTCGAAACCGCCGCCCCCGTCGACCTCGTCGCTGATGACCTCGAGAGCCAGCTCGGCGGCTCGCTCGCTACGGCGGTGGTCACGGACGAGCGCGTGAGAGATCGCCGTCTGCCGCAGCGTCAACGCCCGCACGGGCGGCGAGACCCGGTCGATGTCGCGACATGAGGCGCTCGTCAGGGTGAGCGCGCGGCCGTGCTCGTGGCGCTCGGCGGCGATGTTGCTCTTGCGCATCAGCACGTAGGCGCGCGTCTCGGGATCTCCGACCTCCTCGGCGAAGTCCATCGCGAGATCGGTCCAGCGCTCGGCCCCGTCGAGATCGCCGGCGTCCTGCCCGAGCCAGCCGGCGAACTCTGCGAACCTCGAGCAGAGCTCAAGCCCATCCTGGCGAACCCTTCCACGTGCGCCGATCAGTGTGGGCTCGAGCGTCGACACCTGCTTCGTGGCGAGCTCGAAGAGGCGTTGCGGCCCGACCGTGTTGTCGACCTGGACGAACTGCCCCAGCAGCGCCTGATAGCCACCGATCGACTCGCGTGAGAGCGGGACCGGATGGTCCGCCACTCCCCCGCCGTCGAGGCCGAGCTCGTCTGGGGTGACGCCGAAGATGTCGGACAGCAGCGTCGTGTAGGGCTCCTGCGGCGTGACGTGGCCGTTCTCCCAGCGGGAGAGCTGCGTCTTCAGGCTCTCGCGGGTCGGCAGCGGCACGCGGCGTGAGGCGCCGAGCGCCTCCAGCTCACTGATCAGGCGCAGCTGCGACCAGCCGAGCGCCTGCCGCGCCGCCTTCAAGCGTGTCTCCATGACTCACTCCACGCAGGAGAGGACCGAACGCCTCCCAGTGGAACACCAAGCACCGACAACTTCGCGCCGCTCGGGCGATCCTGTGGATAACTGCCTGGCGACGTGCCCTGTTAACAACGCTCATCTACCGAGCCACGGCCGGACACGGTTCCCTCGAGGTGGACACACGGAGACCGACCTCGGGATCCACCAGCACCGAAGGAGCGCAGTCATGGTCGCGACCGCCCGATCGACCACCACGTACGTCAGCCTGGTCGAGGCAGCCGAGATGCTGGGCCAATCGGTGAAGACGCTTCGCCGGCGGATCGCCGAAGGGACGCTGCCGGCGTACCGCTTCGGTCCACGCTCCATCCGGGTGCGACTGGCCGATCTGAAAGCCTCCGGACACCGGATCCCCAGCGCCCGACAATGAGCCGATCACCTTCCGGATCCGATGCATATCCGATGCAAGCCGAAATTGAAACAGCCCCTGAATCTGCGTTTCCGCAGGTCAGGGGCTGCTTTTCGACTGGTGGGTGATACTGGGTTCGAACCAGTGACCTCTTCGGTGTGAACGAAGCGCGCTACCACTGCGCCAATCACCCATCGCGGCATCGGCCGCGGACGCAGACATTATCGCATCGAGCGCCGGGACTCACATTCAGGGCGCCATCACACGCTAGCGGAGCCACGTGGGACCGGCGCCTCCCAGCCGCGCCACATGGCGAGCAGCCGCCACCCGGCGCAGACGACGAATCCGACGATCGTGACGAGGGTCTGCGACAGACCGACCTGGAGACCGAACGATGTTACGGCGGCGCCGGCGGCCGCGGGGACGGCGTACAAGGTGCTGCGCCGCAGGATGATGGGCACGCGTCCCGCCAGCACGTCGCGTACGGCGCCGCCGCCGACACCGGTGGCGAGCCCCATCAGCGCGGCCGGCACGGGGCCGAGCCCGTAGTCGATCGCCTTGGCCGCCCCGGCAGCCACGAAGAGTCCGAGCCCGAGCGCGTCGAAGGTGTCGACCAGCCGCTCCATCCGACCCAGCGCCGGATGGTAGAAGAACGTCAGCAGCCCGGCCCCGAACGGCACGAGCAGATAGCGCCAGTCCGCGAGCGCCGCGGGCGGGGTCGCGCCGATCAGCACGTCGCGGATGAACCCGCCGCCGAGCCCGGTGGTGGCGGCGAGCACGAGCACACCGAGGACGTCGAGATCCTTGCGCACCGCGACGAGGCCCCCGGAGATCGCGAAGACGAAGATCCCCACGAGGTCCACGACCACGAGGGTGAGCGACTGGTCCGACCCCACGGCGGCCATGTTCGCGGCATCTCGACGAAACACATCGCAGGCGCGCCGGAGTGCCGCCGGGGATGTGCGTGCGTCGTGGCGTAGGGTCGTCACAACCACTCGAAGGATGAGACGAAGACGAGGATGTCGGCCGACGAACTGCCCCTGACCCCCGCCCAGCTCCCCGAGCAGGGCTCCGTGGCGGATGCGCGCCCTCAGGGGCTGACGCTCGTCTCGGTCAGCCGCGACGGACGCCGGATGCTCTTCGTCGACGAGGCGGGACACGAGTTCACCGTCGACGTCGACGACCGTCTCCGTGCGGCCCTCCCGGCTGACTCACCACGCCGATCGGAGCCTCCTGTGAACCAGACCAGCAGCCTTCGCCCCCGCGACATCCAGGCCCGGATCCGGGCCGGGGAGAGCGCCGAGGAGGTGGCCGCGGCCGCGGGCACCACGCCGGAGAAGATCATGGCCTTCGCCGGCCCGGTCCTCGCCGAGCGCGAGCACATGGCCGAGCGCGCCCAGAAGGCGTCCGTACGCCGCAAGGCCGGTGAGGCGGGCACCGCCCGCACCCTCGGGGACGCCGTCGCCGCCCACCTGCGCACCGTCGGTCTCGACCCCGAAGGCGTCGTGACCTGGGACTCCTACCGACGCCCGGACGGACGCTGGAAGCTGACCGGCGAGTACGACACCCCGGCGCGGGCCGGCATCGCCGAGCTGACCTTCGACGTGCAGGGCAACTACGTCGGTCTCGACAACGACGATGCCCGCTGGCTCGTCGGCGACCGCGTGACGGTGACCTCCGAGGTCGTGCAGCCGGTGGTGGACGACCTCCGGGCCGCGCGTGCCCGCCGGCTGCAGGCACCGGTGGCGCCCGAGCCCGCGGAGACGCCCGAGGCGCCCGAGGCGCCCGCCGCTCCCCCGGCGGCCACGTCCGCTCCGTCTGTGGATCCCATCGACGCTGTCGAGGACACCGTCGAGACCCCGCTCGAGGTCGACACCCCGGTGGAGGCCTACCTCTTCGACGACCCCGTCGCCCCGGCCCGCCGTACGCCGGACGAACCCGCCTCGCCCGAGCCGTCCGAGGACAAGTCGGCTGCGGAGCAGCCCGCCGCCGAGGAGGCTCCGGCCGAGCCGGCCAAGCCGCGGCGCACCTCCCGCCGCAAGCGTGCGTCGGTCCCGAGCTGGGACGAGATCATGTTCGGCGGCGGCAAGTCCGAGTGAGTCCCGCGGGCTGACGGCGCCGCCGTCGGTCAGCCGAACGGCAGCGGCTCGGCGACCAGCGAGACCGCCTTCGCCCTCGCAGCGGTGAGGCGACGGCGGTGGTGCTGGCGGCAGAGCACCTCATAGGCGACCACGCCGGCCTCGCCACGAGGCTGCTCGACCGGGTCGACGTCCCCGACGACGATGACCTCCCCCTCGGTCACCATGATCCCGTCCTCGGTCCGGGCGTTGTGCGTCGCGCGCTTGCCGCACCAGCACAGCGCCTCGACCTGGAGCACCTCCGTGCGGTCGGCGAGCTCGACCAGCCGCGCCGACCCCGGGAAGAGCCGGGTCCGGAAGTCGGTGAGGATGCCGAAGCAGAAGACGTCGATCTGGAGCTCGTCGACGATCTTGGCGAGCTGGTCGATCTGCCCGGGGCTGTAGAACTGCGCCTCGTCACAGATGAAGTAGTCGATCCGGGCACCCTGGGTCAGCGCATCGACGGCATACCGCCAGAAGTCGAAGTCGACGGTGACCTCCACCGCGTCGTGGGTGAGCCCCAGCCGCGAGGTGACCATCGCCTCGCCACCGCGGTCGTGGGCGGTGAAGATCCGGCCGGCGCGGCCACGCGCCGCGTGGTTGTGGTTGGTCTGGAGCGCGAGGGTCGACTTCCCTGCGTCCATCGTCCCCGTCCAGAAGGTCAGCTCGGCCACGGCGCAGATCCTTTCACGGCCTGCGCCGCGGCCCGAGCCGGGTCATCCGTGGGTCATCGGTGGGTCACTGGTGGGACTCCGTGACCGCGAGACCCTGCTTGCCCATCGCGCTGGTGATCGTCGTGACGAGCCCGCTGATCGTCGTCAGCGAGGCGAGGTCACCGTGCCGGATCTTGCTGCCCAGACCCGAGACGGCCGCGGAGAGCTTCTGCAGCGGGGTGCCGATCGCCTTGCAGAGAGCGGGGCTGGCCTGCACGTTGGATGTCGCGTTCTTGGTCAGCTTCGCGATCAGCAGCGACGCGCCGCCGGCCTTGATCATCGCCCAGGTGCGGCCGTCCGCGCCCTTCTGGAACTTGCCGGCTTTGTAGGGCTTCCAGATCCAGTGGTGGAACGAGCCGGCGATGAGGCCGACGTCGGCCACGAACCGAGTCTTGGGGAACGCCTTGGTGTTCTCGGTCGGGCACGTCATCGACGCGCTGGTGCTGGTCGTCTGCGTGTCGCTGTCGTCCGAGCCGCAGGCCACCAGGCCGAACGTCGCCAGCACCACGACGGCCAGAGCGGCCACCATTCGTCTCATCACGTGCTCCTTCGGGAGGGTCCGCTCATCGAGCGTCGCGTCGGTCTTCACGAGCATGAGGACGAGGATGGCGCCGGTTCGTGACGCGGTCCAGACCAGCGCGCCGTTCAGCTGACCAGCAGCGGGATCAGCATCTCGTCCGGCGTGAGCGAGCCATGGAGTCCCACGAGGGTGTTCTCATAGGGGAAGTCGGCGGTCGAGACGACCGCATGGTCGGCGTACGCCGCCACGATCACGTCGCCGAGCCTCGGAAGCACCGCGGGGCTGACCCGGCCGAACCAGCCGCGGCCGATGGCGTCCTCGCGCGTCATGACCTCCGCGCGGTCGCCGAGGACCTCTCGCCACGTGTCGACGACGTCGACCACGGCGCCGCGCGCGCAGTAGAGATGCCGGAAGCGAGCCTCGCCGCCCAGCAGCGCGACGCCGTCGCGGAGCACGTGCTCCTCGTCGACGTCGATGCGGTGCTCCGGCGGGCAGTCGATCATGCCGTGGTCGGCGACGACGAGCAGCCGGGTCGAGGGCGGCAGCGCGTCGCGGAGCTGCTCCGCCTCGGCGTCGATCATGGAGAGCTGCTGGAGCCACGGCGCCGACGCGACGCCGTACCGGTGGCCGGTCCAGTCGAGATCGCCGTCGTAGAGATAGGTGAGCGAGGTCGGCTGCCGCGAGACCGACAGCGCGGCGGCGATCCGCTCCCCCACCCGGTCGGCGCCGAGGTAGTCCGCGCCGCGCTGGGAGGCGAGGGTCAGTCCGCTGCCGGCGAACTCCCGCTTGTTGACCACCGTCGCTGCGACACCGACCTCGGCGAGGCGCTGGAACGCGGTGGGGTGGGGCTGCCACTCCTGGGGATCGACGTCCTTGCGCCACTGCAGCGCGTTGAGCAGGTGGTCGGTCCCCGGCACCCGGGAGGTGAACCCGACCAGGCCGTGGCCGCCGGGAGTCAGCGCCGTGCCGAGCGAGGTGAGGCTCACCGCGGTCGTGGACGGCACCCCCGCCGTCGCCGGCTCCTGGTGGTCGAGGAGCGAGGAGAGGTACGGCGCGGCGTGGGCGTAGCGGCGCAGCAGGTTGGCCCCCAGCCCGTCGACGAGGAAGAGGACGTACGACGCCGCCGGCGGCAGCTCGGGACCGGTCGGCGGCTCGGGGTCGGCCGGCGTGCCCGGGAGCGGGCGGCCGAGGGCACGCGCGATCGCCGGAACGACGTCACCGAGCGACCGCTCGCCGTAGGCGGGCGGGACGAACCCCGTCACCTGCGGTGGGTGCGCGACGAGAGCGACTCCGCGAAGGCGAGGAGCCGGCTGACCGCGTCGGGGCCGTCGGCGGCGGCCGAGACCCGCAGCGAGAAGTCGTCGGAGGAGAGGACGCCGGTGTAGCCGTGGTCGGCCTCGCAGTTGGGGTCGGAGCAGGTGGCCGGCTCGAGGTCGACGCGGCTCACGCCGCCCCACCCGATGGTGAGCACGGCCTCGGCCGGACGGCCCGGCCCCGACGTCGGGTTGGCGATCATCCGCGTCACCACCACCGAGGCGACCGAGTCGAGCCGGACGGCCTCGGTGGAGGTCGAGGTGTAGGGCTCCGGCAGCAGGTCGTCACCGGCGTGCTCGTCGGTGTGGGCCAGGATCAGGCGGGTCGGGGTGAGCACCAGCACGGAGAGATGGCGACGGACCTCGTCGTGCTCGAAGGTCGGCTCGTGGTGGACGAAGAAGGAGACGACCTGCTCCCCCGCCACCGCCGAGGCGACGCCGTCGGTCACCACGTCGGGGTAGTAGCCGGTGCGCTCGATCTCGGTCCGGAGCTCGAGGGAGCGATCGAGGTCGTCGGTGCGCGTGCTCATGATGCAGAGTCTGTCACGACACCCGCAGCCATCCGGCGGCGAGTGCACAGGCAGACAGCTCAGTCGGGCAGCGTGTCGGCGATGGCGGGGTTGAGGCGGCGTACGAACCAGTCCGAGCGCGGGTCGGCGACCGGCTCGACCCGGGCGGTCGCGGTGAGACAGCTCGACCCCTGGATCCCGACCAGGACGAGCGAGAGCTCGAGCGAGCTGATCTGCGGCTGGTCGTTCTGCAGCTGGGCGACTCGGAGAATGAGCCGCTCGATCTCCTCGACGTCGACGACGTCGCCGCCGCGGTAGCCGAAGAGCATCGGCGCCGCCTTGACCTCCCGGACCATCGACGCCGCATCACGATGCGAGAGCGGCGGGATGCGGTAGACACGGTCGCCGAGCAGCTCGGTCAGTGGGCCCGCCACGCCGAAGGAGACGACCGGTCCGAAGAGCGGGTCCTCCATGCTGCGGATCGTGATCGGCACTCCCGGCGGGGCGGTCTTCTGGACGGTGAATCCGCCGACGTCGGGCGTCACGCGACCCGCGATCAGCTCCCACGCGTCGAGCATCTCCTCGGCGTCCTCGATGTTGCGGACGACGTGGGCCTGGTCCGGCCGCTCCCGCACGCTGTCCGCGGTCGCCTTGAGGACGACGTCCCAGCCCAGCCCCTCGGCCGCCGCGACGGCCTCCTCCGGGGTGCTGACCGGGTGGGATCCCCACAGCTCGATGCCGTACGCCGCCAGCAGCCGCCGCAGCTCGTCGTCGCCCAGCTCGCCACCGGCGGGACGCTGGGCGAGCACCTCGCTGACGAGCTTGCGCGCCGCGGGGACGTCGACGTCGTCGGCCGCGATGGGCGGGCCGTCGGGGGTGCGGAGCCAGACGGCGTACTCCACGACCTTGGCGAGTGCGCGCACGGCGCTCTCCACCGAGGAGTACGACGGCACCGACCCGCGTCCGGCGGTCGATCCGGCCACATCGGGGACGCGCAGCAGCTCCGGCACGCCCTCGGCGCCCAGGAACGACGAGACGAGCGGCTTGTCGGACTGTTCCCCCACCGCGGCGAGCACGTTGGCGATGTCCTCGCCGGTGACGTCCAGCGGCGGGATGTAGACCGCGACGACGGCGTCGACATCGGGGTCGTCGATCGCGGAGTCGAGCGCGTCCTCGAAGTCCTCGGGGGTGGGCTCCGCCGCCAGCGGCACCTGCTTGTTGACGACCAGGCCGACCGAGGCGGCGGCGTCGGCGGCGAGCAGCCCGAGCGCGTCGGAGTTGCCGACGATGGCGACCCGGCGCCCGCGCGGCAGCGGCTGGTGGGCGAGGAGCTGGGCGACGTCGAACATGTCGTCGAGCGTGTCGACCTGGATGATCCCGGCCTGGCGGAACATCGCGTCGACGGCGGCCGGCGGCGCCGAGATCTTGCGGACCGCGTGGCCCATCGGGACACCCTGGGTGGTGCGACCGGAGCGGACCGCGACGATCGGCTTGCGCAGGCTCACCCGGCGCGAGATCCGGGAGAACTTGCGCGGGTTGCCGATCGACTCCAGATACATCATGACGACCTCGGTGGAGTCGTCCTCCTCCCAGTACTGCAGGAGGTCGTTGCCGGACACGTCGGCGCGGTTGCCGGCCGAGACGAACGTCGACAGCCCGAGCCCGCGGTTGTTGACCTTCTCCAGGATCGCGCTGCCGAGGGCGCCCGACTGGCAGAAGAAGCCCGCGCGGCCGCGCGGCGGCATGAGCGGTGAGAGGCTCGCGTTGATCTGGACGGCCGGGTCGGTGTTGATGATGCCGAGCGCGTTGGGGCCGATCAGGCGCAGGCCATAGCTGCGGCTGAGGTTGACCAGGCGGCGCTGGCGCTGGCGTCCCTCCTCGCCGGTCTCGGCGAAGCCGCTCGAGATGACGACCAGGCCGTGGACACCCTTGGCCGCGCAGTCCAGGACGACGTCCTGCACGGCCTCGGCCGGGACCGCGACGATGGCGACGTCGACGTCGTCGGCGATGTCCTGGACCCGCTTGTAGGCCGGCATGCCGCTCACCGCCGGCGAATTGGGGTTGACCACGTAGACCCGGCCGGTGAAGTCGCCGATCACCAGGTTGCGCACGAGCGCCTGGCCGATGGTCTCCTGACGCCGGCTCGCCCCGATGACCGCGACGCTGCGCGGGTTGAAGAAGCGGTTGATCGAGGCCGCCTCGGCCTCGTGCTCGCGCTTGGCGAGGATCCCGACCGCGGTGTCGGTCACGTCGATCGGGAACTCCAGCGAGATCACGCCGTCCTCATAGACCGACGCGACCTTGTAGCCGGCGTCGCGGAACGTCTGGATCATCCGGCTGTTGTCGGGGAGCACGTCGGCGGTGAACCGCGAGATGCCGCGCTCGCGCCCCGCCTGGGCGAGGTGCTCGAGGAGGATCTGCGCGATGCCCCGGCCCTGGTAGTGGTCCTCCACGAGGAACGCCACCTCGGCCTCGCCGGGTCGGACGACGTCGTACCGTCCGACGGCGATCATCCGGCCCCGCAGCGTCAGGATGAAGGCCACCCGGGTGACGTAGTCGAGCTCGGTGAAGCGGTGGATGTCCTTCTCCGACAGCGTCGGCATCGGCGAGAAGAAGCGGTAGTACTTCGACTCGTCGGACACCCGGGCGTAGAACTCGACCAGCAGGTCCTTGTCCTCGGCCGTGATGGGCCGGATGTGGGCCGTCCGCCCGTCGCGGAGCAGCACGTCGGCCTCCCAGTGGCGGGGCCAGGAGGGGCTGCCTGAGGGGCTGAGCGTGGTCACGCCTGAAATCTAGCGGGAGACCATGGCGTACGGCGTACCGTGCCACCTCACGGGAGGCTGCGGACCGCGTCGTACGACGCCCTCCGGCGTGCCCCCGTGGGTTCTGTCGGTAGCAGCAGGGAGAATGCCCGCATGGCACGTGGCAAGACCCAGCAGGAGCCCGAGGACTTCGAGGAGCACATCCTCGACATCGACGTGGGCGACGAGATGCGCTCCTCGTTCTTGGAGTATGCCTACTCCGTCATCTACTCCCGCGCGCTCCCGGACGCCCGTGACGGGCTGAAGCCGGTGCAGCGCCGGATCCTCTACACGATGAACGACATGCGGCTCTTCCCCGACCGCGGTCACGTGAAGTCGGCCCGTGTCGTCGGCGAGGTCATGGGCCGGCTCCACCCGCACGGCGACGGCGCGATCTACGACGCACTCGTGCGCATGGCGCAGTCCTTCGCGATGCGGCTGCCGATGGTCGACGGGCACGGGAATTATGGTTCTCCTGACGATAGTCCGGCAGCCATGCGATACACCGAGTGTCGGATGGCGGCGCCGGCGGTGGCGATGACGGCGAGCATCGACGAGGACACCGTCGAGTTCCGCCCCAACTACGACAGCCGCGAGCTCGAGCCGGCCGTCCTCCCCGCGGCGATCCCCAACCTGCTCGTCAACGGCGCGTCCGGGATCGCGGTCGGGATGGCGACCAACATGGCGCCGCACAACCTCGTCGAGGTGGTCGCGGCCTGCCGTCACCTCATCACCCATCCGGACGCCACGCTCGACGACCTGATGCGCTATGTCCCGGGCCCCGATCTGCCCACCGGCGGGACGATCGTCGGCCTCGACGGGATCCGGGACGCCTACGAGTCGGGCCGAGGCAGCTTCAAGATGCGCGCCACGGCCCGGATCGAGCCGGTCGGCCGCCGCAAGGGCATCGTCGTGACCGAGCTGCCCTACAACGTCGGCACCGAGAAGGTCATCGAGCGGATCAAGCAGCTCGTCCAGTCCAAGAAGCTCCAGGGCATCAGCGACGTGAAGGACCTCACCGACCGGGAGAAGGGCACCCGCCTGGTCATCGAGCTCAAGAACGGCTTCGTGCCCGAGGCCCTGCTCGAGCAGCTCTATCGCCAGACCCCGCTCGAGGACTCCTTCGGCATCAACAACGTGGCCCTCGTCGACGGCCAGCCGCGCACGCTCGGCCTCAAGCCGCTGCTCGAGGTCTTCCTGGGGCACCGGTACGACGTCGTACGCCGCCGGAGCCAGTACCGCCGCGGCAAGGCCGCCGACCGCCTCCACCTGGTGGAGGGCCTGCTGATCGCGATCCTCGACATCGACGAGGTCATCCAGGTCATCCGGTCCTCCGACAACGCCGGGCAGGCCAAGGAGCGCCTGATCGGGGTCTTCGAGCTCTCCGAGGCGCAAGCGGAGTACATCCTCGACATGGCGCTGCGGCGTCTCACCAAGTTCTCCCGGATCGAGCTCGAGAAGGAGCAGAGCGAGCTCCAGCGCACCATCGAGGAGCTCGACGCGATCCTCTCCGACGAGCAGCTCCTCAAGAAGGTCGTCTCCGACGAGCTCGCCGAGGTCGCCAAGACGTTCGGCACACCCCGCCGGACCGTGCTGCTGCAGTCCGCCGGCTCCGCGGCCATCGAGGCCCAGAAGATGTCGGTCGAGGTGGCCGACGAGCCCTGCTTCGCGTTCCTCTCCTCGACCGGCCTGCTCGCGCGTACGGCGAACGCCGACCCCCTCCACACCGGCGGCGGCCGCGCCAACCACGACGTCATCGTCTCGGCGGTGGCCACCACCGCCCGCGGCGAGGTGGGCGTCCTGACCTCCACCGGTCGCCTCGTGCGGCTGGGCGTGCTCGACCTGCCGGCGATCCCCGCGACCGCCGGGGACCCCAACCTGCAGGGCGGCGTCCCGCTCTCGGCGCTGCTCTCCCTCGACGCCGGTGAGCGCGCGCTCGCGCTGTGCACGCTCACCACCGAGGGGCCGGGGCTCGCGCTCGGCACCCGCCTCGGCACGGTCAAGCGGGTCAACCCGGAGGTGCTCAGCAAGGACGAGTGGGAGGTCATCCGCCTGGCCGACGGCGACGAGGTCGTCGGCGCGGTCCAGCTGCAGACCGGCCGGGAGGAGCTCTGCTTCATCACCTCCGACGCGCAACTCCTCCACTTCGGCGCCGACGGCGTCCGGCCGCAGGGCCGCACCGGGGGCGGCGTCGCCGGCATCCGGGTGGCGCACGGGTCGCGCGTCGTCTTCTTCGGCGTCGTCGACCCCCAGGACGGTGCGGTGGTCGTCACCGTGTCCGGCTCGTCGAGCGCCCTGCCCGGCACCGAAGCCGGCTCGGTGAAGGTGACGCCGTTCGGTGAATACCCCGCCAAGGGCCGTGCCACCGGTGGCGTGCGCTGCCACCGCTACCTCAAGGGCGAGGACACCTTGGTCTTCGGCTACGCCGGGGCCGGGCCCGCGCGCGCCGCCGCCAACAGCGGCGTGCCCGTCGAGCTCCCGGCGGCCGAGGGCCGGCGGGACGGCTCGGGGATCCCCGCGGGGCAGCCGATCGACGCGGTCGCCGGCCCCGTCGCCGTACGCCTCGGATTGGACGTCGCCCCGGGCACGGAGTCGTGATGTCCAGGCCGGGGTCCAGGCGGCACGGCGTCCTCGTCGGCGTCCTCGCCGCCGTCACGCTGGTCGCCACCGGCTGTGGCGGCTCCGGCGGCGGCCTGACCCCGCACGATGCGCTCGCGGAGGCCAAGAAGCACCTCGACGACACCGCCGGCGTCCACGTCGTGCTCGCCACGAAGGACCTGCCCGACGGCGTCGACGGGCTGGAGAAGGCCGACGGGGTGCTGACCAGGGCGCCCGCGTTCAAGGGCACCATCACGGCGCCGATCAAGGGGCTGAAGGCGAGCGTCGACGTCGTGGCGGTCGGCGGCAAGGTCTACGTCAAGCTGCCGTTCGTCGGCAGCTTCCAGGCCGTCGATCCGGCCGACTTCGGGGTCCCCGACCCCGCGACGCTCCTCGACGAGAAGACCGGCATCTCCTCGCTTCTGCCCGCCACCGAGAAGGTGACGAAGGGTGACAGCGTCCGCGGCGGGAAGGACAACAAGCAGGTCCTGACCGAATACTCCGGCACCGTTCCCGGGTCCGCCGTCGCCGGCATCATCTCCGGCGCGACCGGCGACTTCTCCGCGACCTACACCATCGACGGCGACGGCGTGCTCACCGAGGCCGTCCTCACCGGCCACTTCAACGGGACCGGCGTCGCCGCCAACACCTACACCGTCGACCTCGACGACTACGGCACCCACCCGGAGATCACGGCCCCGTGACGCGGCCCTCGCGGCGCGCGCGGACGCTGCTCGCCCTCGCCTCCGTGGCGGTCGCGTTCGCCGCGGCCGACACCTACGTCGTCGTCCTCGCCCTCCCCGACATGATGGCCGGGGTCGGGCTCTCCGTGGAGCAGCTCCAACGCGCGGCCCCGGTGGTCTCCGGCTTCCTGCTGGGGTACGTCGCGATGCTGCCCCTCATCGGCCGCATCGCCGACGTGCGCGGTCGGCTGCCCGTGCTCGTCGCGGGGCTCGTGGTCTTCGCTGCTGGCTCGCTCGTCACGGCGGCGGCGTACGACCTGGCCTCGATGGTCGTCGGCCGCTTCTTCCAGGGACTCGGTGGCGGTGCCCTCGTCCCGGCCACGATGGCGCTGGTCGCCGACCTCTATCCCGTCGAGCGCCGCGGGGTGCCGCTCGGGCTCGTGTCCGCCGTCCAGGAGCTCGGCTCGGTGCTCGGTCCCCTCGGCGGTGCCGTCGTGCTCGCGCTCGCCGACTGGCGCGGCATCTTCGTGGTCAACCTCGTCGTCGGCGTGGTCCTCGCCCTCGCCATCCGCCGACTCGGTGCGCATGCTCGGCCGGAAGGACCCGCCGAGTCGGCCCCCATGGTCGCGAGAGTCGATCCGATCGGTGTGGCGCTCCTGATCGTCATGCTCGTCGCCGCGGCGCTCGTCGTCATCGAGCCGACGGGCATGATGCGCGACGTCACCTGGGGCCGGCTCTTCATCCCCCAGCTCGGATCGGGACGCTGGACGACCCCGCTGGGACTGGTCGCGATCGTCGCCGCCGCGGTGTTCCTCGAGCGCTGCGCAACGGCCCGCCGGCCGCTGCTCGACCTGCGCGGCTGGCTCCGGAGCGCGCGTGACGTCGACCTGCTCGGCGCCTTCCTGCTCGCGGTCGTCCTCGGCGGCATCATCCTGGCCTTCGCGACCGCCGACCCGTCGGTCCAGGTCATCTCCGCCCAGGGGGTCTGGTATCTCCTGGCCGCCGCCCTCGCCGCGGTCGCGCTCGGCGTCCACCTCCGGCACGCCCGCGACCCGCTCGTCCCGGTCGGCACCCTGCGTCGTACGCCGGCGTGGGGCTCGGTCCTCGTCAGCTTCCTCGTCGGCGCCGCCCTGGTCGCGGCCCTCATCGACATCCCGCTCTTCGCGCGGACGACGATCTACGGCGACAGCCAGCTCAAGGCCGCGCTCGTCCTGCTCCGCTTCCTGGTGGCCCTGCCGGTGGGGGCGGTCGCCGGCGGCTACCTCACCCGGCGGGTGCCCGCCGGGGCGGTCGCCGGCGCCGGCCTGCTGCTCGCCGCGCTCGGCTTCGTCTGGATGACCCGCTGGGACGTCGACAGCCTGGCCCAGGCCGCAGCGACGCTGCCCCTCGTCGTCGGCGGTCTCGGCTTCGGTCTCGCCCTCGCCCCGGTCAACGCCGCCGTCCTGGCCACGACCGACAGCGCCGTCCACGGCGTGGCGAGCTCCCTCGTCGTGGTCGCCCGGATGGTCGGGATGCTCGTCGGGATCTCGGGACTGACGACACTCGGGTTGCGCCGCTACTACGCCGAGCAGGCCGACCTGCCCCCGCTGCGCGAGGTGTGCTCACCAGGCGCGGGTCTCTGCCGGGAATACTCCGACCTCCTCCAGCGCGCCGGCATCGCCCAGGAGCACACCGTCTTCGCCGGCGCCGCGGTCGCGGCTCTCGCCGGCGCCGTCCTCGCCGTGGTCCTCTTCCGGGGTGCGCCCACCCGTGAGGTGGATACCCGCGAGGCGCTCTCGGCCGTCGGATAACCTCAGACCATGGCCGACGACTTCGAGGATCTCCTTGCTGCCAACCGCGACTACGCCGCGAACTTCGCCCTGAGCGGCTTCGACGGCATCGCCCACGCCGGCGTCGCGATCGTGACCTGCATGGACAGCCGGATCGACCCGCTCAACATGCTTGGGCTCAAGGCGGGCGACGCCAAGATCTTCCGCAACCCCGGCGGCCGCGTGACCGTGGCCGCGATGGAGGCGCTGGTGCTCGGCGTCCACCTGCTCAACGTCAACCGCATCCTCGTCGTCCCCCACACCCGCTGTGCCGTCGCGAGCAACAGCGAGGCCGAGCTGAAGAGCCGCATCGCCGAGTCCGCCGGCCAGGACGCCAGCTGGCTGCCGCTCCACGTCATCGACGACCAGGTCCGTGCCCTCGCCGAGGACGTCCAGAAGGTGCGGTCGCACCCGCTGATCCCCGACACCACCCTCGTCGGCGGCTTCCTCTACGACGTCGACTCGGGTCTGCTCAGCCAGAAGGTCTGAGCAGGCGGACTCGGCCGGGACGGGTCACGCGCGCGGTCGCCAGCGCTTCCACAGCGCCTCGGCCTCGGCGCGCACCTTCCCCTCCCACTCCAGGCGTACGGCGGCGGTGATCTGCGCCTCGTCGGCCTCGAGCGTCTCGGCAACCAGCGTCACGGCCTCGGTCAGCGGCGCCGGCCGTCGGTAGCGCACGTCGATGCCGGCGGTGACGTAGGCCAGGTCCTGGCCGGGCGCGGGCAGCCAGCCGGCGGCGAACGCCGTGTGGTGGACGGCCGCGGCGCTGTGGCAGTCGAGCAGCGTCGCGATCACCCCACCGTTGAGGTATCCGCCACCGTTGTCGTGCTCGGGCCACGGCATGAAGGTCGCGGTCACCGTGCCGTCCGGCTGGGCGAAGCTCTTCAGCTGCAGACCCGCCTTGTTGGCCGGGCCGCAGCCGAAGCACGTCATCGTCGGCCACCACTGGTCCTGGAGCGCGTCGGTCGTCATGGCCCCAGCCTGCCCGAACCGCGCGAGACGCGCGTTGCGACCGGCCGAGATGCGCGTTGGACCGGTCGAAATGTGTCTTGTGACCGGTCGAGATGTGTCTTGTGGACGCGTCCCGAGGGCCACGACCGCTGACTCGACCCGTTGGAACCGACATCTCGGGGTCTCAGGAGACCAGCTCGGCCCCTGCGTAGACGTTGAGGTCGCCGTGGCGGACCATCCCGGCGAGGAGGAGGTCGTGCTCGCGGGCGAGGTCGACCGCGAGCGAGGACGGCGCGGAGACCGCGACGATTCCGGCCACGCCGGCGGCGACGGCCTTCTGCACGATCTCGAACGACACCCGACCGCTCACCACCAGCAGGTGGTCGGTGGCCGGCAGCAGGCCGTCGAGCAGCGCGCGCCCGACGACCTTGTCGACGGCGTTGTGACGGCCGACATCCTCGAAGGCGCACCGCAGCTCCCCGTCTGCGGTCGCGAGCGCCGCGGCGTGGACTCCGCCGGTCTTGTCGAAGGCACGCTGCCGCGCGCGGAGCGCGTCGGGCAGCCCGGCGAGCACGTCGCGGTCGACCGCCCAGCCCGGCGTGTGGGGTGTGGCGCGTCGCAGCGGTGCGAGGTCGAGCACGTCGGCGGAGCAGACGCCGCAGGCGGCCGACGTGATGAACGCACGCGGTCGTGGCGGCGTGACGCCGGCGGCGAGGGTCATGTGGACCCGGTCGGTGTCCTCCTCGCGACAGGTGCGCAACTGCACGATGTCGTCCGGGCGGCGTACGCCGGACTCGACCGTCAACCAGCCGGCGGCGAGCTCGAGGTCGTGACCGGGCGTGCGCATCAGCGTCGCGACCGCCTCCCCGTCGAGCCCGAGCACCAGGGGCGCCTCGACCGCGAGGTCGTCGGGCGCGCTCACCCCACGTCGCACGATCGCGCGTCGGGTTGTCATCACGGCCATGGTCCCAGCCTAGATCTCGGTAGGTGAGTCCGCCGACTTCCGCAGCGGCTACGGATCCCGTCGCCGTGCCGTGCTCCGTAGGTTCGGCCCGACGCCACCCCACCATCCGCCTGAAGGAGACCACCATGCCGCTCTACATGGACGTCCACCGCGTCGGCCCGGTCAAGGCCGACGACGTCGCCGAAGCCCACGCCAAGGACGTCGCCATCCAGGACCAGTACGGCGTGAACTACCTGAACTACTGGGTCGACGAGAGCGAGGGCCTGATCTTCTGCCTCGTCGACGCGCTCGACCCGGAGGCCGCCAACACGGTTCACAAGCAGTCTCACGGACTCGTCGCCGACGAGATCCACCAGGTCAGACAGGGCTGAGCGCCCGCGCTCAGCCGCCGAGGAGCAGCGCCCGCACCGCGACAGCCGCCGGCGTCACACGCCTGGTGCGGCGTGGGGTCCCGGACGTTGCGGGAGAGGCGGCCGGCAGGCGAGGAGGAGCGTTCAGTCGACCAGCACCGGAGTCGCGGTCACCGCCTCCAGATCCAGCTCCGGCCCCTGGATCGTCACCGTCCCCGCCACCGCACGCCACCTGCCGCCATCGACCCGGAAGTCCGCCCCATAGGTCGTCTCCAGACTCGGATGGAACATCCCCTTGGTCAGATAGCGGTGCGTGATGTCGCGCGCCAGCGCCGCCTTCGTCGTGAACGGCCTCCCCGGATCCCGCGTGGTCAACCAGTGACCATCCCCGAAGACGAACGAAAATTCGTTCGGCCGGATCCGGAACTCCACCCGATGACCCAACAACCTCACCGACCGCCGAAACGACCCCTGCGTCGTGTAGAACACCGTGTCAAAGTTCACCAGCGTCCGCCCCTTCGGCGGCTGAATCACCAACGGCGCGGCCGGCAACGGAAGCTCTCGGAAAGCGTGGATGACGCGCTCGACGGTCAGGCTCACCGGGCCGTCGTCGGTTTCAGTTTCGGATGCGCAACCTTCATGCGGATCCGTGGTCCTGCCGTCGGGGTACTCGTACCAGATCCACGTCATCAAGCTCCCGTCGTCACACTTCATCGGGTGCAGACACTTCGCCGTCATGCTCATGCCGCACAGCACGGTGGTGTGCTTCTTGAGCGCTTGGTGCGCCACGTCCCTCGCTTCGCCGCCAGGCGACTCCTCCGATCCCGTCGCGCTCGCCAGCTTCTTCGCGTCGTTCTGACGCTTGGTCATATCGACATGGAGCCGGTCTCCCTTCGCGGTCGCACTGGATGGCGGGTCCGTCGCCCAACCTCGCGCAGGGATGACGGCGAGCAAGGCAACCATGGCGATCAGTGCAGCGACCCTCCCGCGCACTCAGAGCACCTCCCACGACATGAGGCTCCATCCCCCTGATCCGTCGCTCATCAGGAGGCGGTCGCGGACGTCGGCGGCCTCATACGTTGCTTGTCGCCCGCTCGGGTAGGTGATGACCTCCCTCGTCGTGTGGCCGAAGATCGTCACCTGCATCGGCCGAAACTTCCCAGCTTGGAGCGGAACGACTCTTATCGATGTGACCGTCCAGTCACCGCCCGTCACCGTGGCGTTCTTCTTCCGATCATTGGCGATGATTTCAATCGCTGACTGGCAACCATCGCAGTGCTGGCTCGAGATCTGCCGAAGAGGCGCAGGGTCGAGCATGAGCGTTGCATAGTTCGTCGTCTCGACGACGTATCTCGCGAACGCCTTCGCCCCCGCGACCGTGTGCCGCTTCGCGGCCTCAGGCATCTCCGGCGGAGCGAGATCGTCTGCCGGCGCAGCGCTCGAGCTGACCACCGACGGCGACGGATCCGCCGAGTGCGAGAACCGCGGCTTCGGGTCTCCCCCACACCCCGACAACCCACCGACCACCAGCACGCCCACCACGACAGCCGCCGTCGACGTACGCCTCATCCCACGTCCTTCCCGAGAACCGACCCGCCGCCCGAGCGGCGTGCCAGCAGTATGCGCGCGCGTGGACGACGTCGCCACCGTTGAGCCGGCGCGCTGTGGATGACGCGCGTGAGCACTTCGCTTCGGACGTCGGCAAGATCGTGAGCAGGGCCGCCGCTCACCCTTGACGCGAAGACGGCCCCGCGGCGGCTCTTGCCGCACACGTCACCGACCGAGCAGCGTCCGCAGGTCGCGGTCGACGATGGCGTCCGTGAACGCGGGCCCCTCGAGGGCGGCGCGCAGCTCGGCGAGCGTCCCGACACCCGAGAGCAGCGCCACGAGCGCATCCACGGCCGCGGCGACGTCGCCGGCGCCGCCGGCCGTGTCGAGGGGCACGTCGACGAGCAGTGGGCAGTCGACCGCGCCGCCCTCCGGCTCGGGCTGGTCGAGGGCAGGCAGCCAGCCGCCGACCTCGAAGTGCAGCGCCGCGTCGGGGCGCGGCCCCGCGGAGCGCAGGTCGACGTACCACTGCACCTCGGTGCCGGCGAGGCGCCAATGGCCCTTGCGCAGGGCGATCTTGTGGGCGCGGAACGCCTTGGCGACCGCGGTGCGCGCCGCTTTCTGGTCCATGTGGTCCCCGGACTAGAAGTCCAGGTCCTCCTCGGAGAGCTGCGAGCTGCCGGCGACGATGAACTCCTTGCGCGGCGCGACGTCGGTGCCCATGAGCAGCTCGAAGACCTGCGCGGCCGTGTCGGCGTCGTCCACCGTGAGCCGACGGAGAGTGCGGCGTCGCGGGTCCATGGTCGTCTCGGCCAGCTGGTCGGCGTCCATCTCACCCAGGCCCTTGTAGCGCTGGACCGGGTCCTTCCAGTTGACGCCCTTCTTCTTCAGCTCGGCCAGTTTCCGCTGCAGCTCGTCGTCGGAGTAGGTGTAGACGTACTTGTCCATGCCCTTCTTCGGGTTGGAGAGCTCGATGCGATGCAGCGGCGGCACCGCGGAGTAGACCCGGCCGGCACTGATCAGTCCGGGCATGTACTTGAAGAAGAGCGTCGCGAGCAGGGTCCGGATGTGGGCGCCGTCGCTGTCGGCGTCCGCCATGAAGATGATCTTGCTGTAGCGCGCCGCGTCGAGGTCGAAGGTGCGGCCCGTGCCGGTGCCGACCACCTGGATGATCGAGGCGCACTCGGCGTTCTTCAGCATGTCGCCGACCGACGCCTTCTGGACGTTGAGGATCTTGCCGCGGATCGGCAGGAGCGCCTGGTACTCCGAGTCGCGGGCCAGCTTCGCGGTGCCGAGCGCGGAGTCGCCCTCGACGATGAAGAGCTCGGCGCGGTCGTCGGTGGCGCGGCAGTCGGCGAGCTTGGAGGGCAGCGCCGAGGACTCGAGCGCGCTCTTGCGACGCTGGTTCTCCTTCTGCTGGCGCAGCGTGAGGCGCGTCTTGGAGGCGGCGTACACCTTCTCCATGACGAGCTTGGCCTGCTGCTTCTGCTGTCCCTTGGAGGCGGTGAGGAACTTCTTCAGCTCCGCCGCCACCACCTTGCGTACGACGGTCCGCGCGGCCGGAGTCCCGAGGATCTCCTTCGTCTGCCCTTCGAACTGCGGCTCGGCGAGCCGCACCGTCACGACCGCCGTCATGCCCTCCATGACGTCGTCCTTGATGACGTCGGCGTCGTTGACCTTGAGGACCTTCGCCGTGCGCATCGCCTCGTTGAACGTCTTGGCGACCGCCTGCTCGAAGCCGCTGACGTGGGTGCCGCCCTTGGGGGTCGCGATCACGTTGACGAACGAGCGCATCTCGGTGTCGTAGCCGGTCCCCCAGCGCACCGCGACGTCGACCAAGAGCTCACGCTCGACGTCCTGGGGCGTCATGTGGCCCGCGTCGTCGAGCATCGGCACGGTCTCGGTGAAGGCGTCGGCGCCCTGCAGCCGCAGCACGCCGGTCACCGGCTCGTCGGCGGCGAGGAAGTCGACGAACTCGGCGATGCCGCCGTCGTGACGGAACTTCTCCTCGACGGGCCCGCCATCGTCACCCGCTCCGCGCAGGTCGCGGATCACCAGCTCCAGGCCGGGGACGATGAACGAGGTCTGGCGGGCGCGGCCGAGCAGGCCGTCCAGGACGAAGTCGGCGTCCTTGGTGAAGATCTGCTTGTCGGGCCAGAACCGGATCCGGGTGCCGCTCCTGCCCTTCGCGACCCGGGCGCCCTTGCGGGAGAGCCCGGACTGCGGGGTGAAGCCCGCCTCGGGGCCGTCGCCGTCGAAGACGCCCGGCACACCACGGCGGAACGACATGCCCTGCCGGGCCGGCGAGCGGTCGACATCGATGTCCATGCGCGACGAGAGGGCGTTGACGACCGACAGACCGACGCCGTGCAGGCCACCGGTCGCCATGTAGGAGGATCCGCCGAACTTGCCGCCTGCGTGGAGCTTGGTCGCCACCACCTCGACACCGGGGAGCCCGGTCTTGGGCTCCTTGTCGGTGGGGATGCCGCGGCCGTCGTCGTACACCTCGACCGAGCCGTCCTCGTGGAGCGTCACCTCGACGCGCTGCGCGTGACCTCCGAGCGCCTCGTCGACGCCGTTGTCGATGATCTCCCACAGGCAGTGCATGAGGCCGCGGGTGTCCGTGGACCCGATGTACATCCCGGGACGCTTGCGAACCGCCTCCAGGCCCTCGAGGACGAGGAGATGGGCGGCGTTGTAGGTGTCGTTGGCGATGACGGACTCCTGGCGTGCGGTGGTGCTGCTTCCCACGAAATCTACCCGCGACACGCCGCCGGGTCGGACACGCCACGCCTCACCTCGCCGCCGGGCTTACGGTGCTGCCAGGCAGAGGCGTCACGGCGTGGCCCGTTCGGTGACCTGAATCGGTGAGATTCCGGCCCAGGTTCGGCGAAAGGCAACCACGAGCGTGACGGGAGAGTCAGACTGATGTTCCGGACAGCGCGGTCCCGGGTGGTTCAGAGCACGGGATCCGCGGGTACCAGAAGTGATGTCCATGATTGGATTGAGGGTGATCGGGACCACGTTCACTCGGGAATCAACCATTCCCCACGTACGTTGTCCGGGCAGCCGAAAGATCGAGAAATGAGGCCGATGTGACCACTGCCGTTGCCACCAGCAGCCCGCTGACCGCCGCGGACCGCTGCGACCGTTGCGGAGCCCAGGCCTACCTTCGCGTGGAGCTCCAGTCCGGCGGTGAGCTGCTCTTCTGCGCTCACCACGCGCGCGAGCACGGAGACAAGCTCAAGGAGATCGCGGTGAACGTCATCGACGAGACCCACAAGCTGACCGGCACGCCCGCCACCGCTCCCGACGACGAGAGCTGATCCCCCAGACCACCTCTTCTCCGTGGCCCCGGACGCGAGCGTCCGGGGCCACGTCCGTCTCCCGGGCACCCTAGGGTGTCCGCCGTGAGCGGAGTCGAAGTCCTCGTCGCAGTCGTCATCGCGGTCGGCCTCGCCGGCATCCTCGTGCCGGTGCTCCCGGGCGGCTCGCTGCTCGTCGGCGCCGCGGTGCTGGGCTGGTCCGTCTGGCAGGGAAGCGCCCTCGCCTGGGTCGTCTTCGCGATCGCCGCCGTGCTCCTCATGACCGGCGTGATCGTGAAGTACGCCGTCCCGGGCCGCCGGCTCAAGGACGCCGGCGTCCCCTTCTCGACCCAGCTCGTCGGCGGTGTCGTCGGCATCGTCGGCTTCTTCGTGGTCCCCGTCGTGGGGCTCGTCCTCGGCTTCGTGCTCGGCGTCTTCCTCGCCGAGCTGCGCCGGCTGCGCGACGCTCACGCGGCCTGGTCCTCGACGAAGCACGCCCTGCGTGCGGCCGGCCTGTCGATCCTGATCGAGCTCGCCGCCGGCGTACTCGCCACCGTGACGTGGGTCGCGGGCGTGGTGGCTACCTGACCCGCGGGCACCCGTCACTAGGCTCCGCCAGGTGATCGCGATTCTCCTGGCGCTGCTCTCGGCGCTCTGCTACGGCACCTCCGACTTCGTCGGCGGCATGCTCTCGGGCCGGCTGGCGCCGTGGGCGGTCGCGATGGGCGGTCAGCTCGCGGGCGGGGCCGTCACGCTCGTCGCGGCCGTCGTCCGAGGGGGCACCCTGACCACCACGGACCTCGGCTGGGCGGCGCTCGCCGGAGTCGGCAGCGGCCTGGGCTGCGCGTTCCTCTACCGGGGACTGGCGTCGGGCCGGATGGGGGTCGTGGCTCCCATCTCGGGCGTCGGCACCGCGGTGGTGCCGGTCATCGCCGGCGTCGTGGGCGGGGAGCGCCCCGCCGTCCTCGCGTGGCTCGGCATCGTGCTCGCGCTGCCGGCGATCTGGCTCGTCGCCCGTGAGCCGGGCGAGCGGGCCGGCTCCGCGGCGGTCGCCGACGGCGCACTCGCCGGCTGCGGCTTCGGCCTCTCCTTCGCCGCTCTGGGCCAGGTCTCGCCCGATGCCGGGCTCTGGCCCGTGGCGATCAACCTGCTGGTGGCCGCGGTCGCCGTCGGCATCGGCGCGTACGTCGCCCGCGAGCACTGGCTCCCGCGCGGACGCGGCGGGTGGCTGACGGTGGTCCCGGGGATCCTGGGTGCCGGTGCGCTCGTGCTCTTCCTGACCGCACGGCACGAGGGCTACCTCACCGTCACCGCGGTCATCAGCGCGCTCTATCCGGCAGCGACGATCCTGCTGGCGGCCGTGGTCCTGCACGAGCGTGTCCACCGCGCCCAGGCGGTCGGACTCGGCCTCTGCGCCGCCGCCGTCACCCTCGTCGCCGTCGGTTGACCAGGATCGACCGCTCCTGAGCCCACCGACGCGCTGCGCCCCGCCGAGACGTGCTCGGCGGGGCGCAGCGCAGGTGTGTCAGGGAGTCAGTCGAGGTAGTCGCGCAGCACCTGGGAGCGCGACGGGTGGCGCAGCTTCGACATCGTCTTGGACTCGATCTGGCGGATCCGCTCGCGGGTGACGCCGTAGACCTTGCCGATCTCGTCGAGCGTCTTCGGCTGACCGTCGGTGAGGCCGAAACGCATGCTCACGACGCCCGCCTCACGCTCGGAGAGCGTGTCGAGCACGGCGTGGAGCTGCTCCTGCAGCAGCGTGAAGCTGACCGCGTCGGCCGGGACGATCGCCTCGGAGTCCTCGATCAGGTCACCGAACTCGGAGTCGCCGTCCTCGCCCAGCGGGGTGTGGAGCGAGATCGGCTCGCGGCCGTACTTCTGGACCTCGATGACCTTCTCCGGGGTCATGTCGAGCTCCTTGGCCAGCTCCTCCGGGGTGGGCTCGCGGCCGAGGTCCTGGAGCATCTGGCGCTGGACGCGCGCCAGCTTGTTGATGACCTCGACCATGTGCACCGGGATGCGGATGGTGCGGGCCTGGTCGGCCATCGCGCGGGTGATCGCCTGGCGGATCCACCAGGTGGCGTAGGTGGAGAACTTGTAGCCCTTGGTGTAGTCGAACTTCTCGACCGCACGGATCAGACCGAGGTTGCCCTCCTGGATCAGGTCGAGGAAGAGCATGCCGCGGCCGGTGTAGCGCTTGGCGAGGGAGACGACGAGACGCAGGTTCGCCTCGAGCAGGTGGTTCTTCGCCCGGCGGCCGTCCTCGGCGATCCACTCGAGCTCCTCGAGCACCTTCGGCGTGATCTTGCTGCCCTTGCCGAGCTTCTCCTCGGCGAAGAGACCGGCCTCGATCCGCTTGGCGAGCTCGACCTCCATCTCCGCGTTGAGCAGCGGGACCTTGCCGATCTGCTTGAGGTAGTCCTTGACCGGGTCGGCGGTCGCGCCCGCGACCATGACCTGCTGCTCGGGCTCGTCGGTGTCGTCAGCGGCGGAGACGACGAAGGAGGCCTCCTTCTCGTCCTCCTTGATCGTCGGGTCGCTGGCGACGTCCTTCTCGAACTGCTCGTCGGAGATGTCCGGGAGGATCTTCTTGCCGTCAGGGCCGATGCGCACACCGGTGTCCGCGCTGCCGTCCTCGGCGTCGTCGGAGGCGCTCTCGTCGACCTCCACCTCGTCGCCCAGGTCGAGGTCGCCCGGCTCGAGGTCCTCGGCCTCGGCGGTCTCGTCGGCGTCCGCGGAGTCCTTCGCCGACTCCTCCGGCGCCGCCGCGGCGGCGGCCTTCGTGGTCTTGGTCGGCGCAGCCTTCTTGGCGGCCTTCGCCGCCTTGGCGGTGGCGGTCTTCTTGCGCGTCGAGGTCGCCGCGGCGGCTCGACCGGACGCAGCGTCACCGAGATCGACGGAGATCCCGAGCGTGCTCAGGTGGACGAGCAGGGCCTTGAGATGGCGCGGCTCGACGGCCGCGTCCTCACTGGCGCGACGGACCTGCTCGGGGGTGACCCGGCCGGTCGGTCTGCCGCTCTCGACAAGGGCCGCGACGGCAGGGTGGGCGAGCACCTCAGCGGGGATCTTGCGTGCGTTCGAGGACACGAACACCTCTCGGTCGAACTGGGTTCGGGGCGCGGCGAGGCCCGGTGACGTCAAGAGCCGCGAACTCATTCTGCCACGGACCTGGTCGCGCCCACGATCCCGGGCGGTGTGTCGGCGGTGACGGTCACGCCGCCGACGTACGCCTCACTGCTGTGGCTTCGTCATGCGCGCCATGATCGGCGCGGCCAGCGCGTCGGGCAGATGGGTGCCGAGCTCGGCCTGGAGCCTGTTCTTGAACGAGCCGGCGACGACGCTCGCCTTCCCCGCCATCAGTGCCTCGTAGCCGTCCTTCGCCACGTCGCGGGCATCGTCCTTGTCGGCCTGCCCGACCGGGGTGTCGCCCATGTCCGCGCGGGAGAAGAACTCCGTCTCCGTCGGACCGGGCATCAGCGAGGTGACCGTGACGCCGGTGTCCTTCAGCTCTTCGCGGATGCCCTCGGCGAAGGAGTGCACGAAGGCCTTCGAGGCGGCGTACGTCGCGTGGTAGGGCCCGGGCGCGACGGCCGCGATCGAAGAGGTGACGAGCACCTTCCCCGACCCGGCCGCGACCATGTCGCGGACGACGAGCTTCGCGAGGTGGACCGTGGAGCGGACGTTGAGGTCCACCAGCCGCAGGTCGTCCTCGAGCGCGGTCTGGTCGAACCGACCGCTCACCCCGATGCCGGCGTTGAGCACCAGCGCGACGACCGGCCGCCCGAGCTCGGTGACGCGGGTGTGCAGCGCCGTGACGCCGTCCGCGGTCGAGAGGTCGGCCTGCACGGGGACGATCTGCTGGCCGTGCTCGGCCAAGGCGTCGGCGGCCTCGTGGATCTCGGGCTCCTCGGCGGCGATCACCACGTCAAACCCGTGCTCGGCGAGCTGGGCCGCCAGCGCGCGTCCGATGCCGGTCGACGCGCCCGTCACGACCGCGAGGGGCGTGGCGCCGATGCTGGTCCCGGTGTTGGTCTCTGTCTCCATCCCTCGTCGGTAACCGCGCCCGACCGGCCCATTCCTGGCCGCGTGTCGGGCGCGCGTTCGGGTACCGACCCAGGCGAGCGATCCCCGAACCCCACCCCGAGGAGCAAGACGATGCGTGCAGTGACCTGGCAGGGCCCCAAGCACATGAGCGTGGAGGAGGTCCCCGACCCCATCCTCGAGGAGCCGACCGACGCGATCATCCGGGTAACGACGACAGGACTGTGCGGCTCGGACCTGCACCTCTATGAGCCGTTGAGCCCGTTCATGACGCCCGGCGACATCGTCGGGCACGAGCCGATGGGCGTCGTCGAGGAGGTCGGCGCGGCCGTCACGAACCTGTCGCCCGGCGACCGGGTCGTCATCCCGTTCAACGTCAGCTGCGGCGAGTGCTGGATGTGCGGCCACGGCCTGCAGAGCCAGTGCGAGACGACCCAGAACCGCGAGCACGGCACCGGCGCGAGCCTGCTGGGCTACAGCAAGCTGTACGGCCAGGTGCCGGGCGGGCAGGCGGAGTACCTCCGCGTCCCGTACGCCGGCTACGGCGCCGTCAAGGTGCCCGACGGGCCGGTCGACGACCGCTACGTCTTCCTCTCCGACGTCCTTCCCACGGCCTGGCAGGCGGTCGAGTACGCCGGGGTCGGCCCCGGCCAGACCCTGCTGGTCCTCGGCGCGGGTCCGATCGGCGACATGGCGGCCCGGATCGCGCTGCGCCGTGACGTCGAGGTCATCGTGGCCGACCGTGTCCCCGAGCGACTCTCCCGGGTCGCGTCCCGGGGCGCCTCGGTCATCAACATCGACGAGGCCGGCAAGGAGCTGGCCGACGAGGTCCGCAGCCGCACCGGCGGCCGCGGCGCGGACGCCGTGATCGACGCGGTCGGGATGGAGGCCCACGGCTCCCCCGTCGTCGAGACCATGCACAAGGTCGTCGGGAAGCTGCCCGACGCGATCGCACAGCCGCTCATGAAGAAGGCCGGGACCGATCGGCTGGCGGCGCTGTCCAGCGCCTTCGAGGCGGTCCGGCGCGGCGGCACGGTGTCGATCTCCGGCGTGTACGGCGGCGCCGTCGACCCGATCCCGATGATGCAGCTCTTCGACAAGCAGCTGCAGCTGCGCATGGGGCAGGCCAACGTCCGGCGGTGGACCGACGACATCGTCGCCCTGCTCAACCAGGACGAGGACGTCCTCGGCGTCGAGTCGTTCGCGACCCACCACCTGCCCCTGGACGCCGCACCCTCGGCGTACGCGGACTTCCGCGCGAAGGCGGACGGCATGGTCAAGGTCGTCTTCAACCCGTGATCCCCGCCGAGCCAACGACCCGACAGGAGACGGACCAGATGACCCAGACGTCCCAGCAGGATCTCGCCGAACGCGTCGTGCTCGTGACCGGAGCTGGGAGCGGGCTCGGTCGCGCGACGAGCAGGCTCTTCGCCGAGTCCGGCGCGCACGTGCTCGTGACCGACCGCGACCTCGATGCGGCCAAGGCCACCGTCGAGCTCGTGAGGGGCGACGGCGGCGCGGGTACGGCGGAGGCCATCCACCTCGACGTCACGGACCGCGCGCAGGTGGACCAGGTCGTCGGCGAGGCCGCGGCGTCGTACGGCGCCCGCTTCGACTGCCTCGTCAACAACGCGGGCACCGACCGCGGCGCCGACCTGGTCGACGTCGACGACGACCAGTGGCACGGCGTGTTCGGCGTGAACGTCGACGGGCCGATGTATCTCAGTCGCGCGTTCGTGCGGCACCGGCAGGCGCTGGAGGGTGAGGAGGAGGCCGTCGCCGATCTCGTCTGCGTCGTCTCGATCAGCGCGCTCACCGTCGGTGCCGGCGCGGGCGCCTACAACGCCTCCAAGGCGGCGCTGCTCAAGCTCGCCGAGGTCATGCAGACCGAGGCGCGCGAGCGCGCGTGGCCGGTGCGGGTCAGCGCGATCAACCCGGCCGCGATGGCCACGCCGATGATGGACCAGTGGGGCCTGCCACCCGAGCGGATGATGGACCCCCGGCAGGTCGCCGGGCTGATCCGGTTCGCGATCACGCTGCCGCCGGAGAGCTTCCTCCAGAGCGCGGTCGTGGCCCTCCGCAACGAGTACTACCCGCGATGACGGCGCTGACCGAGCGCGCGCTCGACGGCGCGCGGGTGCTGGTGACGGGTGGGGCGGGCTTCGTGGGGTCGTGGCTGTGCGAACGGCTCCTCGACGAGGGTGCCGCGGTCTGGTGCGTGGACTCCTTCCTGACCGGCTCCCCTGACAAGGTGGCGCACCTGCGGGACCGGCCGGACTTCACGCTGGTCGAGGCGGACGTCAGCGACGGCGTGCCCGACCCCGGCGGGCTCGACGTGGTGATGCACCTCGCCTGCCCGGCCTCGCCCGTCCACTACCTGCGGCGGCCGCTGGAGACCCTGCGGGTGGGCAGCGTCGGGACAGCGCACTGTCTCGACCTCGCCGAACGGCACGGCGCACGCTTCGTGCTGGCCTCGACGTCCGAGGTGTACGGCGACCCGCTCGAGCACCCGCAGCGCGAGTCCTACTGGGGCCACGTCAACCCGATCGGCCCACGCAGCGTCTATGACGAGGGCAAGCGCTTCGCCGAGGCGACGACCGCGGCCTACCGGCGTGAGCGCGGCGTCGACACGGGGATCGCGCGCATCTTCAACACCTTCGGCCCGCGGATGAGCCTGGACGACGGACGGGTGGTGCCGGCGTTCGTCCACCAGGCGCTCCTCGGCGAGCCCCTGACCGTCGCCGGCGACGGCTCCCAGACCCGCTCGCTGTGCTGGGTCGAGGACACTGTCGACGGTCTGGTCCGGCTCGCGTGCGCCGACGAGCCGGGACCGGTCAACCTCGGCAACGACACCGAGACCACCGTCCTGGAGCTCGCCCGGACGATCATCGGACTGGTCGGGTCCTCCTCCACGATCGAGTTCGTCCCGCTCCCCGAGGACGACCCGAAGGTGCGTCAGCCCGACATCTCCCGCGCCCGGGAGCGGCTCGGCTGGAGGCCGCTCACCGACGTGGACGAGGGGCTGAAGCAGACGGTGCGCTGGATGCACGAGCTGGTCGGTCCCGACGGCGCAGCGCCGCGTGCGCAGCCGTGAGGACCTCCTCGACCGTGATGCGCAGCAGCGCCGGGTCGGGCTCGCCGGCGTGCGGGTCGCCGACCTCGGTGCCGTGCCAGAGGACCGCGTGCGGGCCCGGTGGCGGCCCCCAGCGGCGCGGGGGCGTCGGCCCGAACAGCAGGACCGACCCGGTGCCGTAGGCCGAGGCCAGGTGGGCCATGCCGGTGTCGCCGCAGACGACCAGGGCGGCGGCCGCGGCGAGGGCCGTGAGCTCGGCCAGGTCGGTCCGCCCGGCCAGGAGGGCGTCGGCGGGCAGACCGGCCCGCCGGCGTACGTCGTCGGCGAGCGGCCGCTCGCCGGGCGAGCCGGTGACGACGACCCGGTGGCCCGCGTCCACGAGGTCTCGGGCGACGGCCGCGTACCGCTCGGCCGGCCATCGCCTGCTGCCCGATGCCGCGCCCGGGTGGACGACGACGGCCTCGGGTGCCGGCGAGGCGACCGTCGGCGTCGCGAGACCGACGTCGTCCGGATCGGCGGCGACGCCGAAGGTCGTGGTCACCAGCCGGCACCACCGGGCTCGCTCGTGCTCGTCGGGGTCCCAGCGTGGCCCGTCGGGAGTCTCGAACGCGACGAGACGGCCCGGTGCGAGCCGTTCGAGCAGGCTGCGGGACGCCGGTCCGTTGCCGTGCAGGTCGACCGCGACGTCGGGGGGCGGTCCGTCCCAGGCGACGGGGGCGAGCTCCTCGGTCGGCAGCAGGCGGTCGACGGCATCCACCAGCTCGACGATCGGGCCTTGCGCGCCCGGCGCCGCGAGCACGAGCTCGTGGTCCGGCAGCGCGCGCCGCAGCGCGCGCAGTGCGGGGACGCCGGTGAGCAGGTCCCCGAGGCCGATGGCGCGGTAGACGAGCGCGCGCGGCCTCATGCCCGGGAGAGCGCGGTGGTCACGAGCGACGTCGTCGAGCGGCCCTCGAGGTAGGGCAGGACGACGGCCTGGCCACCCCAGTCGCGCAGCAGGGCGGCCTCGGGCAGGTCGGCGCCGGCGTAGTCGCCGCCCTTGGCCCACACGTCGGGCCGGACCCGCCGCAGCGCCTGCTCGGGGGTGTCCTCGTCGAAGATCACCACCTCGTCCACGCACTCCAGCGCCGCGAGCACGCGAGCCCGGTCCGCCTGCGGGACGAGCGGGCGGCTGGCGCCCTTGAGGCGGCGAACGGACGCGTCGGAGTTGAGGCAGACCACCAGGCAGTCACCGAGGGACCGCGCCGCCTCGAGGGTGGCGACGTGACCGGCGTGAAGCAGGTCGAAGCATCCGCCGGTCGCGACCACGGTGCCACCGGCGGCCCTGACCCGGGTGACCGCGTCGTGGCCGTGCTCGACGGGTGCGGCCGCGCCGAAGGCCGCGGCTCCGCCGGCCGCGACGAAGCCCGCCGCCGAGGTGACCGCCTGCTGCACCGCCTCGAGCGTCACCGCGCCCGCGGCGAGCGCGACCAGGGCCGCGGAGGCGAACCGGTCCCCTGCCCCGCACGTGTCCGACACGGCCACCCGCGGCGCGGGCACGACGGACGGCGACGTCTCGCCGCGGCTGAGCAGCGCGCCGCCGGCTCCGAGCGTGATGCAGACCGCCTGCGCCCGCCACGCGGCGACGAGCGCAGCGGCCTGCGCGCTGACCGCCGCGAGCCCGGTCCCCTCCCCCGCGCCGGCGGCCGGGTCCGGGCACAGGCGCGCGGCCTCGTCGTGGTTCGGCGTCGCCAGTCGTACGCCGGCCACCGGGCGCGCCCCGCGCGGATGCGGGTCCCACACCGTCGGGACCCGCGCGGGGAGGCCGTCGAGGGCTGCTCGCACGGCAGGCTGGGACGTGATCCCGCGACCGTAGTCGGAGACCAGCGCCGCCGTTGCCCCGGCGATCGCCTCGAGGGCTTGTGCCGGTGGAGCGCCGACGTCGCCCGAGCCGCCCTCGTCGAGCCGCAGCAGCGACTGTCCCGAGGCCCGGACCCGGCGCTTGACGGCCGTCGTGCCGTCGTACGGGAGGGGGACGAGCCGGACGCCGCTCTCGGCGACGAGCGCGGCCAACCGCGCCCCGGCCTCGTCGTCGGCGACCGGTGCCACCAGGACGACGTCCTCGCCGTCGCCGGCGGCGAGAGCCGCCGCGAGCGCCGCGCCACCCGGGCGCGGACGCTCCTCCAGCTCGTCGAGGACCGGCACGGGCGCGTCGGGCATGAGCCGCCCGGCCCGACCGACCAGATCGATGTCGAGCAGGGCGTCACCGACGACCACGAGCGTCATCAGGCACCCGCCTCGAGGTCCTCGACCGAGCGACGGGTCCGTGAGACGCCGACGCCCAGGGTGCGGTCGAGCGCCGCGCAGAGCATGTGCAGCGCGACGAGGTGGAGCTCCTGGACCGTCGCGGTGTAGGGCGCGTCGACGGCGCAGTACTCCGTGCTGTGCTCAGCCAGCGGGTTCGGCAGCGGCCCGGTCATCGACCACACCTCGAGCCCGACCCGCCGGCCGCGCCGGGCCGCCGCGACGAGGTTCTCGCTGCGGCCGCTGGTCGACATCAGCACGAGGACGTCGCCCGGGCGACCGTGCGCCTCGACCTGCCGGGCGAAGAGCTCGGAGGCCGGGTAGTCGTTGGTGATCGCGGTCAGGCTCGACGTCTCCGCGGAGAGGCAGATGGCGGAGTACGGCGCGCGGTCCTCGCGGTAGCGACCCACCAGCTCGGCCGTGAGGTGCTGGGCCTGGGCCGCGCTGCCACCGTTGCCCGCGGCCAGCAGGCGGCCACCGCCCTCGAGCACCCGGGTCAGCCGGACGCCCCAGTCGTCGACGATGTCGACGCAGGAGCCGAACCCGGCGAGCGCCTTCTGGAGCTCTGCGAGGTGCTCGTGGTCGCAGGGGGTGTGGCTCATCATTCGCTTCATCGGGGTCCCCGATCGATTGTTCGGCGGAGGAGCGGAGCGGGGGAGTCGAAGAATCGAGTGGGGTGAATCATCGTGCGGCCTCCGTGCTGGTGCGGGCGGTCAGGGACGTGCCGGCGACGGCCTCGGCGTACGCCTTCTCGGTGCGGGCGACGACGTTCTCCCAGTCGTAGAGCGTGACGGCGCGCTCCCGGCCGGCCTCGCCGTACCGGCGGCGTCGCTCCGGGTCGGCGAGCAGATCGCGCAGGGCCGCGGCGAGCAGCGCAGGTTCGCGCGGAGGGACGAGCTCACCGGTCCGGCCGGGGACGACGGTGTCGAGCAGGCCGCCGACGGCGGACCCGACGACGGGGCGCCCGCAGGCCATCGCCTCGAGCGGAACGATGCCGAACGGCTCATACCACGGGACGGTGACGACCACGTCGACGCTGCGGATGAGATCGGGGACGTCGGGCCGGGCGACGCTGCCGAGGAAGCGGACCCGGTCGAGGATGCCGAGCCGGTCGGCGAGCCGGCGCAGCCGGAGGACCTCAGGGTCGGCGGCGAGCGCCTCCCCCGGCGAGCCGCCGGCGACGAGCAGCTCGATGTCGGCCCAGCCGCGCTCGGTGAGCTCGGCGACGGCCTCGAGGGCGTTGCCGACGCCCTTGCGGGTCACGAGCCGACCGAGGACGAGGAGCCGGTGGGGCCGGCCCTCCGGCCGAGGCTCCCCCGGGTGGAAGACCCGGGTGTCGACGCCGCACGGGATGACCGTCGCCCGGCTGCTCGGCAGGCCGAGGAGGCGCAGCTCCTCGACCTCGTCCTCGCAGGTCGCGATGACCTGGTCGACCTCGGCGCAGAGCCGACGCTCGTGGTCGATGCGGGACGGCGGGCTGGTGTCGAGCGCTCCCTGCTGGCGCCGCTTCACCGAGCCGAGCGCGTGGAACGTCTGCAGGACCGGGATGCTCGTGCCGCGGGTCGCGTGCAGCGCCGCGAGGCCGCTCATCCAGAAGTGGGCGTGCACGAGGTCGGGCGGCTCACGGCGCCACTGCTCACGCAGCCGGACGCCGAGCTCGGTGATGTGCGGGAGCAGCTCGTCCTTCGCGATGTCGGTGGGCGGGCCGGCCGGCACATGCTCGACGGCGTACCCCTCCTCCGTGATGACCCGCACGGGCGCGTCCACCGCGTCGCGGCGGGTGTGGACCGTGACCTCGTGGCCCCGTGCCGCGAGGCCGGCGGCGAGCGCGGCGACGTGGACGTTCTGGCCACCGGCGTCGGCGCCGCCGAGTGCGGCGAGCGGGTTGGCGTGCTCGGAGACGAGCGAGATCCTCATGACGCGTTCCTTCCGGTCAGGCGGTCCGTTCCCGGGACGGGCAGACCGCACAGCTCGATCACGGCCGTGACCACGTCGTGCGGCGTGACCGAGGTGAGGCAGGGGTGGCCGGCGACCGGACACGCGCGTGCCCGGGTGTCGCGGCACGGCGCCTCCTGGTCGCCCAGGAGCACCCGCGGGACGCCGTACGGCGCCCAGCGCACGGCCGGGACGGTCGGTGCGTATAGCGAGACGACCGGCGTCCCGACCGCGGCAGCGAGGTGGGCCGGGCCGGTGTTGCCGACCACGACCGCGTCGGCACCCGCGAGGACGCCGGCCAGCTCCTCCAGGTCGAGCAGCCCGCCGAGGTCGAGCACGTCGCTGTCCGGGCCGTCGGCGACGTACGCCGTCAGCTCGGTCTCGTCGGGACCGCCGGTGACCACGACGTGGTAGCCGATCTCCCCGAGCTGGACGCCTGCCGAGCGGAAGCGCTCAGCAGGCCAGGCACGCGCGGGCACCGACGTGCCGGGGTGGAGGACGACGTAGGGGCGGGGCAGGTGCGGCGGAGGCGTCGCGACGTCGTCACGCAGGGCGAGCCGGCCGTCGTCGCCGTCCGGGAGCGAGCCCCCGGAGGCGACCGCCAGCGAGAGCGCGCGCTCGGGCTCGGGCACGTCCTCGTCCACGCGGTGTCGCAGGTCGAGCAGCGACCCCGGATAGTCGACGCTGATCGCCCCGACCCACGGCACCCCGGCCAGGCGGAGGACGAGCGCGGTCGGGAGGGCCGACTGGTGGAAGCTGGTGAAGACGACGGCGCGGTCGTAGCGGCCGGCGGCCACCATCGCGCGCAGCTCCTCGACGCCGTCGGGGTCGACGGGGCCCGGGTCGGCGAGGATCCACGGCGCCGGCCAGCAGAGCACCTCGTCGACACCCGGGAGCAGCTCGGCGGCGGGGCGTCCCACGGGCCCGCAGAGCAGGCTGAGGTGGTCACTGGTGGCCGCCAGCGCGCGCAGGGCCGGACCGGTGACGAGCAGGTCACCGAGGCTGTCGAGTCGTACGGCGAGGGTCCTCACCACTCCCCCTTCAGGATGCCATCGATGGCGTCGGTCAGGGTCGCGGCGCGGCGCGGCGCGGCGGCGACCTCCTCGGGCCTGGTCCGAGGTGTCGGCACGAGCACCGCGCGTACGCCGGCGGCGGCCGCCGCGTCGACGTCGCTGCCGATGTCGCCGATGAGCACGGCCCGGTCGGGCGCGACGCCCGTCTCGCCGAGCGCCTGCTTCACCAGGCCGGGCGCCGGCTTGCGGCAGTCGCATCCGTCCTCGGGGGCGTGCGGGCAGACGTAGGTCGCCTCGAACGGCCCGAGAAGCTCCGCCACCCGGCCGTTGACGGCGCCGACCTGTTCGGCGGTCAGGAGGCCGCGCCCGACGCCGGACTGGTTGCTCACGACCGCCAGCCGCACACCCTCGCGGCGGAGCCGGTCGAGGGCCTCGCGCGCGCCGGCCATCGGACGGACCAGCGCCGGGTCGCCGTTGTAGGGCACGTCCTCGACAAGCGTCCCGTCCCGGTCGAGCAGCACGAGTTCGGGCAGGCCGCGCCAAGGCCGGGCGTCACGGTGGCGCCACCAGCCGCGCAGCGAGTGCCAGGTCGCGGCCGGTGGGATCGCGGCGCTGGTCAGCAGCATGCGCCGGACCTCGGCGCCGTCCCGTGGCCCGGGGGCGATCCGGCGCCAGGCGAACTCGGCCGTGCCGACGAGCCAGCCGACCGCGCCGGCCGCGGCGATGCCGGGTCGACGCGCGGCCATTCCGCCGACCGCGAGCGCAGCGGCCGCCGTGACGGCGACGTGGGACCAGCGGCGGCCGACCGGCGCGACCGCGCGCCGCTGCCACCGCGGGCCGTGGAGGGCGCGCATGAGGAAGTCGTCGGCGTTGCCGGTCTGCTGGCGCAGGCTGGCCCAGTCGTCGGCGGGCCGCACCGGGTGGGTGATGCGGCGGGTGCCGGTCGTGATCCGCCCCCGCTCCGCCCCGAGCCGCAGGGCCAGGTCGGCGTCCTCCCGGAACGCCCGCGGGAAGCGCTCGTCGAAGCCACCGACCGCCGCCAACTCGTCGCGTCGGTAGGTCAGGTCGGCGGTGATCCAGCGGGAGGTCTCCAGCCCCTTCGTGCCGCGCTCCCAGTCGGTGGGGCGCCGGCCCGGCGGCAGTGGCACGGTCACGAGCCCCGCGCTGCCGATCACGTCGGCGCCGTCGTGGACGGCGTCGTCCAGCCGTGCCAGGTCGGCGAGCAGCCGCTCATACCAGTCCGGGTCCGGCACGACGTCGTCGTCGAGGAAGGAGATCCACGGCGTCCGCGCACGGCGCCAACCGAGGTTGCGTGCCCGGGCCGGGCCACCGCCGCCGCTGCGCACGACGGTCAGGTCCAGCGGGCTCTGCGGCGCGAGCGGTGCCCCGCCGGGGCGGTCGTCCACGAGGACGACCGGCGCGTCGACGTGCACACTCTGCGCGGCGAGCGCCTCGAGGAGCGCCCCGAGGCTGGGCCGCCCCATCGTCGGCACGACGATCGTCGTCCCGATCATGCCGTCGCCCCCGTCAAGAGAAGCGGAGAATACGGGCGCGACGGCCCGAGAATCCGAATGATCGCTCGCTGCCGCTCGCTCATGCCAGCGCCCGGCGTCGTACGACGAACGGCCCGATCGCCAGCAGCGAGACCGGCGCCGACCCGAAGCACTCCAGCGCGTCGCGCGGGTCGTCCACCATCGGCCGACCGGCGGTGTTGAGGCTGGTGTTGACCACCACCGGCAGGCCGGTGCGGGCCTCGAACTCGGCCAGCATCTGCGCGACCAGTGGCTCCTGCGCGGCGTCGACGGTCTGGACGCGGGCGGTGCCGTCGACGTGCACGACGGCCGGGATCCGCTCGCGCCACGCCGGTGCGACGTCGTGGACGAAGAGCATGTACGGCGAGGGCAGCGGCCCGCGCGAGAAGATCTCGCCCGCGCGCTCGGCCCGCACCATCGGGGCGACCGGCCGGAACTGCTCACGGCCCTTGACGTCGTTGAGCCGCTCGAGGTTCTCGCGGCGACCCGGGTGGGCGAGCAGCGAGCGGTGGCCGAGGGCGCGCGGACCGAACTCGCTGCGCCCCTGGAACCACGCGACGACGCCGTCCGCGGCGAGGCACTCCGCCACCTCGGCCGCCACGTCGGCGGGCCGCTCGTAGGGCAGCTGGGCGGTCCGCAGCCAGCCCTCGATCTCCTCGTCACTCCACCCGCGGCCGAGATCCGCACCGGTCACCGGCGCCAGCGTGTCCCCCGCCTGCGCCGCCACGTGGAGCGCACCGCCGAGCGCGGTGCCTGCGTCCCCGGCGGCCGGCTGGACCCAGACGTCGTCGTACCCGCTGCGCTCGAAGAGCACCGTGTTCGCGACGCAGTTGAGCGCGACGCCACCGGCCAGCGTGAGCCGTCGCGACCCGGTCCGCTCACGCAGCCGGCCGGCGAGCTCGAGGAGCACCTCCTCGAGCCGGGTCTGCACGCTCGCGGCCAGGTCGGCGTGCTCTGGCGCCCACTCCTGCCCGGGCTCCACCCGCTTGGCCAGGGCCTGCCAGTCGATCCGCTCGGTCACGAAGCCGCCGTCGTCCGTGGCGCGCACCCGGCGGCGCAGCTCGTCGAGGAACCGCGGTTCGCCGTACGACGCCATCGCCATGACCTTGTACTCGTCGCTCGAGCGCAGGAAGCCGAGGTGCTCGGTGAGCTCCTCATACATCAGCCCGAGCGAATGCGGGAGCTCCTGGGTGTGGTGGATGGTGAGCCGGCCCTCGTCATAGGTGCCGGCGAGGTGGCTGGCGCACTCACCGCGCCCGTCGAGCACGAGGACGTCGGTCGGCCCACCGCCGTCGGCGACGTAGGGCGCCGCGAGCGCGCTCGACGCGGCGTGCGCGACATGGTGGGCCACGAACCGGACCTGGGCGGGGTCGAGCCCGGGCAGCGCCGTCGCCAGGAAGCCGGGCGCCTCCCGGGCGTACGCCTGCCGGAGGTGGTCCCAGGGGTCGTGGAGACCGAGCTCCTCGGCCGGGCGCGCCAGCGCCACGTCGAAGGAGTAGGTCACGGCGTCGAGGTCGGCCACGTCCAGGCCGGCCTCTGCCAGGCACCAGGCCGCCGCCTTCTCGGGCAGCTCCCAGGCCGCGAACGGCACCGGGCGGTGACCGTGCTTGCGGCGCGAGAACCGCTCCTCCTCCGCCGCGGCGACGGTGCGGCCGTCGACGACGAGCGCCGCGGAGGGATCATGGAAGAGCGCGTTGATGCCGAGGACCTTCACAGGCGTCTCCAAGTGGGGAACGGATAGGAACACCGCGCGCGAGGGATACGACGGTGCTCCCGCTGCGGTTCCCACGAAGCGCTTCGGTATTCACTTCTCCCGAACTCCCCACCAGCCACGTAGAACCAGGCGTTCCGAACGCATGAACGGGGCACCGGCACGGGCATGCGGATACTCCTGTGGCACGTGCACGGCTCCTGGACCACGGCGTTCGTGCAGGGCGCGCACGAGTACCTCCTGCCGGTCCTGCCCGAGCGCGGACCCGACGGCCTCGGCCGCGCGCGGACCTGGGACTGGCCGGCGTCGGTCGTCGAGGTGAGGCCCGAGGAGCTGCGGGAGACCGACGTCGACGTCGTACTCCTGCAGCGGCCGCACGAGGTCGACCTGGCCGAGCGCTGGCTGGGCCGGCGTCCGGGGCGCGACGTCCCGGCGGTGTACGTCGAGCACAACACGCCGCTCGGCGACGTACCCGACACCCGACACCCGCTCGCGGGCCAGCGGGAAATCCCCATCGCCCACGTCACCGGCTTCAACGACCTGATGTGGGACGGCGACGGCGTGCGCACCCACGTCATCGACCACGGCATCGTCGACCCCGGGCATCGCTACACCGGTGAGCTGGCGCGCGCGGCGACCGCCGTCAACGACCCCGTCCGCCGCGGCCGGTCGGTCGGCACCGACCTGCTGCTCGCCCGCCCGGGGCTGACCGACCTCGGAGTCGACGTCTTCGGGATGCGGGTCGACCGGCTGCCGTCGCTCCCCGGCCTGACGGCCTTCGAGGACCTCCCCCAGGACGCGATGCACGACGAGCTGGCCCGGCGGCGCGTCTATGTCCACCTCAGTCGCTGGACCTCGCTCGGGCTCTCCCTGCTGGAGGCGATGCACCTGGGGATGCCGGTGGTCGTGCTGGGCACCACCGAGGCGCCGATGGCCGTGCCCGCGGACGCCGGCGCGGTCCTCACCCGGCGCGAGGAACTGCTCCCCGCCGTACGCCGCCTGCTGGAGGACCCCGAGGCGGCGGCCGCCGCGGGGGCCGCCGCCCGGCGGCACGCGCTCGAGCGCTACGGCCTCAAGCGCTTCCTGCGGGACTGGGACGCGCTCCTGGCCGAGACGGTGCAGGGGTGAGCGCGCCGGCAGAAGCGCCGGTCACGGTCGTAGTGATGACGCGGAACCGCTGGGACGACCTGGCCGCCTCCCTGCCGCACCACGAGGGACCGGTCATCGTGGTGGACAACGGCTCCACCGACGGCACGCCGCAGCGCGTCCGACAGTCGTTCCCCTCGGTCGCGGTGATCGAGCTGCACCGCAACCTCGCCGCGGTCGCGCGCAACGTCGGCGTCGAGGCCGCGACCACGCCGTACGTCGCCTTCGCCGACGACGACTCCTGGTGGGAGCCGGGTGCCCTGGCCCGGGCCGCGGCGATCCTCGATGCCCACCCACGGCTGGCCGTGCTCGCCGGCCGCATCCTGGTCGGAGACGACGGGCGGGCCGACCCCGTGTGCGAGGCGATGGCCGCCTCGCCGCTCGGGACGGAGGCCGACCAGCCAGGGCCCTCGGTCCTCGGCTTCGTCGCCTGCGGCGCGGTCGTGCGCCGCGAGGCGTTCCTCGACGCGGGCGGCTTCGACCAAGTCGTCGGCTTCCCGGGCGAGGAGGAGGGCCTCGCCCTCGACCTGGCCGACCGTGGCTGGGGGCTCGCCTACGTGGCCCACGTCGTCGCGCACCACCACCCGTCCTCGTCCCGCTCGACCTCCCACGCCCGGCGCGTCCTCGAGACCCGCAACGACCTGCTCACCTGTCTCCTGCACCGCCCCTGGCCCGTCGTCGGGCGCCGGTTCCTCGACGTGTGGCGCGCGGGGTCCGTCGGACGCGCCGCCGTGCTGCGCGCGATCCGCCGGGCGCCTCGCGCGCTGCGCCACCGCCGCCCCACCTCGCCGAGTGTCGAGATGCGGCGCCGGCGGCTCGACGGTCTCTTCCCCGGCTGAGTGAACTCCTGGCGACGAGACGGGATTGCTCGCCGGACCCTGCGTGTCCGCCGCGGTGGTCGGGTACCCGGCCAGGGACGCGCCCTGACGCGATGTGACATCACCCCAGACGTCCCTGGAGGAATCCCCATGACCGACCAGAACATTCCGGGCGCCCCGAGCTCGGAGGAAGCCGCGCTCGAGGAGCCGACGACACCCCGTGGGCCGCTGCCGCCCAAGCCCGACCAGACCGGCCCCGACGTACGCACGGCGAGCGGCGCCGTCGCGAACGAGGACCAGGCCGTCAATGCCCAGCAGGGCGAGTGGCTGACGACCGCCGTCGGAGTCCGGCTGCGGGAGACCGACAAGTCGCTCAAGGCGGGCCGACGTGGGCCGACGCTGATGCAGGACCACCACCTGCGCGAGAAGATCACCCACTTCGACCACGAGCGGATCCCCGAGCGCGTCGTGCATGCGCGCGGCGCGGCCGCCCACGGTGTCTTCGTCGGCTACGGCACCGCCGAGTCGGTGACGTCGGCGCACTTCTTGAAGAAGGACGTCGAGACCCCGACGTTCGTCCGCTTCTCGACGGTCCTCGGGTCACGCGGGTCGGCGGACACGGTCCGCGACACCCGTGGCTTCGCGACGAAGTTCTACACCGCCGAGGGCAACTTCGACCTCGTCGGCAACAACATCCCGGTCTTCTTCATCCAGGACGGGATCAAGTTCCCCGACGTGATCCACGCCGGCAAGCCGCACCCGGACCGGGAGATCCCCCAGGCGCAGAGCGCCCACGACACGTTCTGGGACTTCGTCTCGCTGCACACCGAGGCACAGGCCCACGCGATGTGGAACATGTCCGACCGCGGCATCCCGCGCTCCTTCCGGATGATGGAGGGCTTCGGCGTCCACACCTTCCGGCTTGTCAACGAGGCCGGCGAGACGTCGCTGGTGAAGTTCCACTGGAAGCCGAAGCTCGGCATCCACGCCCAGGTCTGGGAGGAGGCGCAGATCACCGCCGGTATGGACCCCGACTTCCACCGTCGTGACCTCGCCGACGCGATCGAGGCCGGCGCCTATCCGGAGTGGGAGCTCGGCATCCAGGTCTTCCCCGACACCCCGGAGCAGATGTTCGAGGGGATCGACCTGCTCGACCCGACCAAGATCGTCCCCGAGGAGCTCGCGCCGGTGCAGCGCATCGGGAAGATGGTGCTCAACCGCAACCCGAGCAACTATTTCGCGGAGACCGAGCAGGTCGCCTTCCACGCCGGCCATTTCGTGCCCGGCATCGAGGCGACCGACGACGCGCTGCTGCAGGCCCGCCTCTTCTCCTACGTCGACACCCAGCTCACCCGGCTGGGCGGGCCGAACTTCAACGAGATCCCGATCAACCGGCCGCACGCGCCGGTCAACGACATGCTCCGCGACGGCTTCCACCAGGACGCGGTCCACCGCGGGGTCGCGCCGTACCACCCCAACTCGCTCGACGGAGGCTGTCCGTTCTTCGCCGGGAACGAGCAGCACGCGTTCGTCGACAGCCCGGTGACCATCCCGCCGACGGGCGGCCCCGTGCAGAAGACCCGTGAGCAGGAGGCCAGCTTCGACGACCACTTCAGCCAGGTCCGGCTGTTCTGGAAGTCGATGACGCCGGTCGAGCAGGAGCACATCATCGAGGCCTACAGCTTCGAGCTCAACAAGTGCTACGAGCAGAACATCAAGGCCCGCCAGCTGCAGCACCTCGCCAACATCGACCCGGTGCTCTGCAGCGGGGTCGCCGAGGCGCTCGGCCTGCCCGCGCCCGACCCGACGATCGAGCTCCCCGAGCCCGAGCCGAGCCCGGCGCTGTCCATGGTCGGCCAGAGCTGGCCGTCGGACGGCCGGATGATCGGCGTCGTCGTGGCGCCCGGAAGCTCGATGGAGGAGATCGGCGAGCTCCGTACGGCGATCTTCGAGGCGGGCATGACGCCGCTGCTCATCGCGCCGACCGGCGGCGTGCTCGCCGACGGCACGCCCGGCCAGCGGACCTTCGCGACCGCCCGCTCGGTCGAGTTCGACGCGCTCGTGGTCGCCGACGGGACCTCCGAGCACGCCGCCCACCCGCAGGTCACGCTGCTGGTCCAGGAGTGCTTCCGGCACGCGAAGGCCATCGGGGTCTGGGGCGACGGGGCCGAGGCCCTGACTGCTGCGGGCGTCGAGCCGTCCGCGCCGGGGATCGTCACCGCCGACGCGCCCACCGCGGTCTTCGAGGGCCTGTCCGGTCTGCTGCCGCAGCACCGGGTCTGGGAACGGCTGGCCTCGGCGTGACGCTCCCGTCCGTCTGGCAGGGGCGCCGTCCCGCCACTCCCCTGACGGCCACGTCCCACGCCCCGGAGGGCGCGTGGGACGTGGCCGTCGTGGGTGGCGGGCTCACCGGGCTCACCACCGCACTGCTCCTGGGCCGGGCCGGGTCGCGCGTCCTGCTCCTCGAGGCCCGCCATCTCGGCGCGGGCACGACCGGCCGCTCCACGGCCAAGCTCAGTCTGCTGCAGGGGACGCTGCTCTCCCGGATCCGGCGGCGGCACTCCGCCGATGTCACGCGCGAGTACGTCGAGGGCCATCGCACCGCGCAGGCCTGGGTCGCGCGGTTCTGCGAGGAGCACGGCGTCGCGACGCAGTCGCGGCCGGCGTACACCTATGCCAACCGCGAGCACGGCCGCCGTGCCGTGAAGGCGGAGCTGGCGGCCGCCCGTGAGGCGGGCCTGGAGGTCACCTGGCTCGACGACGTACCCCTGCCGTTCGCGACACGCGGCGCGGTCCGGCTCGACGACCAGCTCCAGCTCGACCCGCTCGAGCTGGTGGCGGCGCTCGCGGCCGAGGCCGAGCGGCACGGCGTCACGATCGCCGAGGGCCAGCGCGTCCGCAAGATCCGCGGCCACGGACCGGTGCGGCTGAGCATCGGCTCCCCCGACGGAGCGCACGGCTCCGTGTCCGCGCAGCGCGTCGTGCTGGCCACCAACATGCCGCTCCTGGACCGCGGCGGGTTCTTCGCCCGGGTCTCTCCCGAGCGGTCCTATTCCATCGCCTTCCGTACGCCGGCGCCCGCCGTCGACGGGATGTACCTCTCCGCCGACCAGCCGTCCCGTTCGCTGCGCGACGCTCCCGACGACGGCGGCGGCAGCCTGCTCCTCGTCGGCGGCAACGGCCACGTCACCGGCCGCTCGACGCCGACCAGCCGACGTCTCGACGAGATCCGCGCCTGGACCCACGAGCGCTTCCCCGAGGCGGCCGAGACCCACGCCTGGTCGGCGCAGGACTCCGCGCCGGCCCACGCCCTGCCGTACGCCGGCCCGCTGCTGCCCGGCACCGACCGGCTGCTCGTCGCCGGCGGGTTCTCCAAGTGGGGCTTGACCGGCGGCGTCGCGGCCGCCCTCGCCGTCTCCGCCGAGATCCTCGGCAAAGACACGGCGCAGCCCACCTGGGCGCGCGCCTGGCGGCCGTGGGGACGCAGCGAGGCCACCGGCGTCCCGGGGACCGCGAAGCTGAACGCCGAGGTCGGGGTCGAGCTCGCCCGCGGCTGGGTCCGCCCACTGCATCGCTCCGGGACGGGCCGCGGCGTCTGCACCCACCTCGGCGGCCGACTCGTCTGGAACGACGCCGAGCGCAGCTGGGACTGCCCGCTCCACGGGTCGCGCTTCGACGAGGACGGCAGCGTGCTCGAGGGCCCCGCCGTCTGTCCCATGCGTCGCGTCTGACCGGGCGCCGGACTCGGCGTCAGGGGCGGAGCTTCTCGGGGATCACCTTGTGAGTGCCGTCGCACCATGGCTTGGTCGCCGACTTCCCGCAGCGACAGACGGCCGAGACGGGGCGGGTCGTTCGGTGCGCGCTGCCGTCCTCGTCCTGCACCACGTGGTCCCCACGGAGCAGCAGCGGCCCGCCGGGGCAGACGACGACGTCCGGGCTCTCGGACGAGCCAGCGGTGGCGCCGCCAGCGCCGCGAGCACTGCCGGCGTCCCGGGCGCTCACGCGGCACCCCACCGGTCGAGAAGGTACGACGCCAGCCGATCCTCCAGGTCGAGGCAGCTGAACGCGCCGAACCAGACGTCGTCCTCCAACTCCGGTTCGACGGCCAGCAGCCCGCCGCAGATGGTGCGGACGGCCAGCTGCTCGTGGACGGCGTCGGCCTCGACATGCTCGCGGTAGTAGGCCTGCATCTCCTCGGCGAGGCCGAGGCGCTCGAGCCCCTGTGCCATCCGACGGCTCGGCAGCGAGCTGGTCGCCTCGAACGCCGCCAGGTGACCCAGCGCGGCGCCGCGCAGCCGGCGGTGGAGACCGAAGAGGCTCATCGTGTTGTTCTGCTCGAGGACCACGAGCGGCGCCTGGTCGATGTAGGCGCCCTCGGTGGGGTCGAGCCCGAGGGCCGCCATGCCGTCGGCGAAGAGCCGGGCGTGCAGATGCTCGGGCCGGCCGGTGCCGTACTCGTCGTACTGCAGCTCCATGAGCGATGCCCGCGGCGCCACCGGCAGCCGGGGCACCACCCACGCGACCGGGTCGGACTCCTTGAGGTGGTAGATCGAGCGCAGCTGCAGCAGCTCGAGCACCTGGTCGGCGGTCGCCTCGGTGTGGACGAAGCGCGCCAGCGAGGGGCCCTCGTGGGCCTCGATCTCGGCGAAGAACGCGTCCGGGAACGCGGCCGGCCCGCCGTCGTACGCCGGACGACCGGGCCAGCGTGAGCGCAGCCGTGCCTCCAGGTCGCGTTCGAGCTCGCCGCGCAGGCGCACCGCGGAGGGATCCCACTCGCGGTCGTCGTCGACCTCGGCGAAGCCGCGGTAGGACATCTCATAGAGCGTCCATAAGGTGATCGCGGCGTCCTCCTCGTCGACGATCGCCGGCCGCTCCGGCACCGGCCGCCCCTCGACGAGGGCGGCGAAGACCCGCTCGCCGAGCGGGCCGCGTGGTTTCGGCAGGGGCGTCGGTCGTCTTACGACGGCGATCTCGGTCATGCCGCGTCAGTACCCGTCCGCGGCGCCGAACGTGCGCGGAACGAGTAGTTCCGCGGCCTTGTGCGGGGCACCGGTCGTCATGACCCCGACTGCCGACCCGCCCGCGAGGACCGAGGCGTCGCCCGGGCACGTGTTCGTCGTCCACGGCCGGCTCGAGTCGCTCGTCCACGACGCCGCCGTCGTCCCGACCGACGACGGCTTCGGCCTCGAGCCCACCTGGGGGCCGCTCCTCGACGAGGCCTCACCCGACGCGCTGCGCCCACCGGGCTGGCCCGGGCCGGGGTATGGTCGCGCCGCCGACCGCCGTCCCGTGTGGTTCGTGAGCGTCGCCGAGGGCCTGCCCACCGAGGAACTGCTGGCCCGGGCGGTCGCCGCGGTGCGCGAGGCCGCCTGCGCCGGCCTGTCCGCCCCCACGGGCCACGCCGTCCGCCTGGTCGCACTGCCGGTGCTCGGCATCGAGGGCGGCGGCCACGAGCACGACCGCGGCGAGGTCGTCCGCCGTCTGCTCACCGCGATGAGCGAGGTCGTCCGCGAGCTCGGCGTCGACGTGGCGGTGGTGGCACCGGAGGCATCGGTGTACGGCGCCGCCCAGCACGTCCGTCGTACCCTGCCCGCCGCGGACTCTCCCCACGCGACGGAGGCGGAGCGGCTCGGCGACCTGGCCCGCCGCGGCGAGCTCGCGCTCTTCTTCGGCGCCGGGGTCGGTGTCTCGGCGGGCCTGCCCGGGTGGCGGGAGATGCTCCGGCTGCTCGCCGAGCGGGCGGGAGACGCGCCGCCCGGTCTCGACCGTCTCACCCCGCTCGACCAGGCGCAGCTGCTGCAGCGTCGCGTGCCCGACCTGGGCCACCATGTCGCCGAGCTGATCGGCGCTCGCGTCCGCCCCTCGCTGGCCCACGCCCTGCTGGCCGGTCTGGACTGTCGGGAGGCGATCACCACCAACTACGACCGGCTCTATGAGACCGCGGTCGCCGCCCGCGGGAACGGCGCGCCGCGACTCCTGCCCTGGGAGCCGGCGACCGGCGGCCAGCCGTGGATCCTCAAGCTGCACGGTGACGTCGAGCGGCCGGAGAGCATCGTCCTCACCCGGCGCGACTTCGTGCGCTTCGATGCGGAGACCGGCCCGGCGGGCGCCCTGCTGCAGTCGCTTCTCCTCACCCGGCACCTGCTCGTCGCGGGTGCCTCGCTCAACGACGACAACGTCGTACGCCTGGTGCGTGAGGCCGAGGCCTATCGGGAGGACCACGGGATCCCGGGCCCGATGGGGACCGTCCTCGACGTCGGCGGCGACCCGGCGCGCGGCGAGCTCTGGCGCGACCAGTTCGTCTGGCTGACACTGCCCGGAGACGACCACGACAGCCGGACGCGCGCGCTCGAGATCCTCCTCGATGAGATCGGCTCGTACGCCGCCGACGCCTCCTCCTGGCTGCTCGATCCACGGTTCGACGGCCTGCTCGACGACGACGCGGCCGAGGTCGCGCGCGAAGCCCGAGAGCTTGCCGTACGCGTCGCCGGGCTCGGACCCGAGTGGGGACCGCTGCGCGCGGCTCTCAAGGCGGCTGGGGGTGCCTCGTGACGGCGCTCGGCCGGTCGGAGCGCCTCGCGCTGTCCGCGGCCGCCGGGCTCGGCTACCTCGCGGCCGCGGCCTGGTTCTCCGCACGGCCGCGACGACGCGAGCTCGCCGCCTTCCACGCCTCGAACTCCGGTGGCGAGTACGCCGTGCTACGGCTGCCCCAACAGCTCGGCACGCCGTGGGCGCTGGTCGCCGCGGCCGCGCTGCAGGTCTGCGCCCGGCGGCCCGGCCGGGCGGCCCTCGTCCTGGGAGTCCTGCCGGCGGAGAAGGCGGTCGAAGTGATCACCAAGCGGATCACCGACCGGGCGCGCCCGGTCTACGTCACGCCCACCGAGCTGCGCGACGACGCACCGGTCGACGGGCCGTCGTTCCCCTCCGGGCACGCGGCGATCGCCGCCGCCGTCACCGCGGTGTGCACGCCCCGACTGCCGCACTGGGCCGCCGTCACGCTGGCCGGATGCGCCGCCCTCGGTGCCTGGGTGCGCGTGCACCAGGGCGCTCACCACCCGGGCGACGTCGTGGGCGGGCTGCTGCTCGGCACCGCGCTCGGGTCGGCGGTCGCCGGCTGAGGATCAGGCGCTCGACGAGCGTCAGGCGCCGGCCTTGAGCGCCGCCTTCTTCGCCTTCTTGTAGTCCCGCACCTTCTGGAGCGAGTCGGCGTCGACCACGTCGGCCACCGAGCGATAGCCGTCGAGCGCGTAGTCGCCGACGGCCTTCTCCCAGCCCGTGGGCCGAACCCCCAGCTGCTTGGCCAGCAGGGCGACGAAGATCTGCGCCTTCTGCTTGCCGTAGCCCGGCAGCGCCTGCACCCGCTTGAGCAGCTCGGTCCCGTTCGTGGCCTCCGTCCACAGGCGCGAGGCGTCGCCGCCGTACTCCTTCTCGATGATGCCGGCGACCTCCTGCAGCCGCGCGGCCATCGAGCCGGGGAAGCGGTGGATCGCCGGCGGCTGGGCGCACAGCGCCGCGAACGCCTCCGGCTCCGCCGCCGCGATCGCCGCGGGATCGAGGGTGCCGAACCGTTCCAGCACCTTCGCGGGCCCCCGGAACGCGTGCTCCATGGCGTACTGCTGATCGAGCAGCATGCCCACCAGCAACGCGAACGCGTCCTCCGAGAGCACCTTGTCAGCCGCGGGGTCCTGAGCGATCTGGAGCGTCACCATGTCGCCATCATCGCGCATGACGTCAGAGGTCGGTGAGTTCTGACAACTCGATCCCGAACTCCTGAAGAGCCGTGCGAGCAGCGTCATCTACCCCCAACCATTCGATGTCGTACTCCAAGGCCGCATCCGAGAACTCCCGCCATACGCCACGCTTAAAGTCGTCGAGAAGCACCCCCAAGTCGTCCATCCCGAGGACATCGCCGTAGAACGGATCGTCAAACTCTCCCTCGATGGTCACCCAGACCTCGGCCGCCCAGTGCGGGTCCTCGAACCGTCGCCACCAGAGGTGGCCGCGCTGAGCCCAGTAACAGCCTGGCCTGACCAACAAGGCTCCGACGGTCCGCCCGCCACGTCTCAGACGCGCAACGCGATGTCGAAACTCCTCGATCTGGTGAGGAGGACATTCGCTGGGCGGCTGCCGACGCATGCCGGAACCGTAGCGGCTGCCTAAGTAGCCGGGCGCTGTATGCCCGCGAGGAGTGCGAACGCTGAGTCGTCCGGCACGTCGTCTGCCGGCGGATCACCGGTGATGTGGAAGCCGACGACCACCACCCTGCCCCACCGGCACACTCACCACGGCTTGTACCGGACCGTGAAGCGCGACCCGAGTTCTTGCTGAAGGCGATTGACCAGCGCTCTCGCACGGTGGTCGAGGTCGCGGTGAGCCTCTTCGGTTTGTAGCGGCGGGTTGGCGTCTAGGTGGCCCATGGCGTTCCCCCACTCGCTGAGATCCAGGATGAGCAAGTTGCTCAGCCCGAGCGCCGTTCGCAGCCACTCCGGCTCCTCGGGGAGGAGTCCGATCCCATCGCACCAGAGCGGCACCACCGCTCCGTAGTCCCACATGAAGGTGATCACGTTCCCGGCGACGCTGAAGTCTGGTTCGAGATCGTCCACGTGCCCAGGCGGCGGGTCCGCTGACCAATAGATGCCGTGCGGGTAGACGGTCGCTAGTTTGTTCGAATCATGGTACGATACGGGCACGGCCTCAGGTGATGAGGCGGTCCGGCCCCTTGGGGGGATCGGGTAGCCGTCGAAGCCCGGCCGAGACGGAACGGTTTCGTGATAGTCCGGGGATACCGGGCCTCCCTACGTCGCATCAGTGTTCGTGCTGTGCGAGAGGAGGCCGCAGGTGACCCAGAGACCCGAGCAGCATCAGTTCACCGGCGTCCTCGCCTCGTTGGAGGCGGCGTTGAAGGACGCCGTGGACCTGAACCCGGCGTTTCTGTCGCCGGCGCAGGCCGGTGAGGTGCTGTTGGCGCTGCGCCGGATCGAGGCCCAGGTCGCCGAGCTGGTTTTGCGGGTGTTGGGCTCGGGTCCGGCGCAGGCGCTGGCCGAGGAGACCGGGGCGCGGGATGCGGCCGCGTGGCTGGCC
>NZ_JBFPJR010000013.1:0-109317 GCF_040838215.1 Nocardioides eburneus
GCCGGCGTCGGCCAGCTTGGTGAGGTAGGCGAGGTCGGTGGTGTCACCGGAGTGGCCGATGACCACCTTCGTCAGGTCGACGCCCTCCTCCCGCAGCACCTGCTGGGCGATCAGCCCGCCCTCGTTGTGCGGACTGGTGTGGACGGTGATCGGCGCACCGGTCCGCACGTGCGCCTGCCCGACCGCCCGCATGACCCGTTCGACGCCGGGGGTGAGACCCTGCGTCTCGATGGCGCACTTGAGGAACGCCGCGCGTACGCCGGTGTCGGCGATCCCCTCCGTGAGGTCCTTCACGAACAACTCGGTGAGCGGCTCGGGTACGTCGAAGAGCAGCCCCGGACCGCTGTAGTGGAACTGGAACGGGATCTCGTTGTAGGTGTAGAGGCCGGTCGCGACCACGATGTGGAGCTCGACCCCGCGGCGCTCGAGCTCCTGGGCGATCCGCTGGATCCGCGGGATGTAGCGCCCCAGACCGAGCACGGTCGGGTCCCAGATCGTGTCGATCCCGAGGCTCTTGAGCTCGGCGAGGTCGGTGACGGCCTTCGCGACCATCGCCTCCTCGTCCCAGTCCTGGTAGTTCTGGCGGTACTCCTCCCCCAGGACGAACACGTGCTCGTGGACGAGCACGCGACCCAGCTCGCCGGAGTCGATCGTTCCGTTGGCGGTCGGCACGGTGGTCATCGCACGCTCCTGGAGGTGGTGGTCGCGGGCTGCTCGGTGGGCTCGCGCGTCAGAGTGCCCCGGTCGATCGCGCGCTTGAGGATCTTCCCGGTGGACCCCTTCGGGAGCGCGTCGACGAACTGGTAGAGCCGCGGCACCTTGTAGGCCGAGAGACGCTCCTTGGCCCACGCCCGGAGGCTCTCCGCGGTGGCCGTGGAGCCCGGCGTGAGCACGACGACGGCGGCGACCTCCTCGCCGTAGTGAGCGTCCGGGACGCCGACCACGGCGGCCTCCACGACGTCGGGGTGTGCATAGAGCACCTCCTCGACCTCACGCGGGTAGACGTTGTAGCCGCCGCGGATGACGAGGTCCTTCACCCGGTCGACGATGCTGAGGTAGCCGTCCTCATCGAGGGCGCCGAGGTCGCCGGTGCGCAGCCAGCCGTCCCTCAGGTCCGCCGCGGTCGCGTCGGGGCGGTTCCAGTAGCCCTTCATCACCGTCGGCCCCTTGAGGAACACCTCGCCGACCTGTCCCACCGGCGCCGGCGCGCCATCCGGGTCACGGATCTCGATCGACGTCCCGGGCAGCGCGGGCCCGACGGTGCCGGGCTTCGCCGGTCGGTGCAGGTCGTTGAAGCTGGTGGCGCCACAGGTCTCGGTGAGTCCGTAGCCCTCGAGGATCGCGCAGTCGAACCGCTCTTGGAAGGCCCGCATGACCTCGACCGGCATCGACGCACCGCCCGAGGACGCCAACCGCAGCGCACGGAAGTCGTCGGGGCCGTAGCCCGGTACGTGGAGCATGGCGTTCCACATCGTCGGGACCCCCGAGACGGTGGTCAGCCGCTCGCGGGTGATCATCTCGATCATCGCCGCCGGGTCGAACGGCGAGATGATCCCGAAGCTCGCGCCGTTGACCAGCGTGGTGTTCATGCAGACGCACTGCCCGAAGACGTGGAAGAGCGGCAGGCCCGTGCCGAACCGGTCGTCGGTGGTGATGTCGAGCACCGGCACGAACGAATCGCAGGTCGCCACGAGGTTGGCCGCGGTGAGCTCCGCGCCCTTCGGGCGCCCCGTGGTGCCCGAGGTGTAGAGGATGACGGCGGTGTCGTCCGGGGCGTGGTCGTGCACCACGAGCGAGTCGTACGACGCCGTGTCCGGCGCTCCCGCCAGCCGACCGCCCGGGAGGATCCGCCAGCACGCGATCTCGCGCTCGCGCGCCGCGACCTCGGCCGCCTCCGCACACCCCTGCCAGGCGATCACCAGCGAGACCTCGGCGTCGTCGAGCACGTAGCCGATCTCGTGCGGCGTCGACATCGTGTTCATCGTGACGACGGTGACGCCCGCGGCGTGGAGCCCGTAGTAGACCGCCGGGAACTCCGGGATGCTCGGCGCGACGAGCACGACCCGGTCGAGGGGCACGAGGCCGGCGGCGCGCACGGCGGCGGCGACGTACGCGTTGACCTCCCGCAGCGCTCCGTAGCCGAGCCTCTGGGTGGGCGACATGACCGCCACCCGGTGCGGGGCGCTGTCGGCATGTCGCCACACCAGCGACGTCACGTTGACCATCGTCCGCCTCCTCGTTCGTGTGACCTGTGTCACCGTGGAGCGAACGTAGCAGCCGACCTCGTGTCGGTCAGCCCACCGCGACGAGCTGCTCGACCGGCACGTCGGGATCGAGCTCGAGGCCGTAGGAACGGGCACGGCTTTGGATGAGCACGACGACCGAGTCGGTCAGCAGCCCGACGAGATGGTCGGCGTCAGGGATCTGCTCGCCGAGGTGGACCCAGCGGCGCACGGTCCCGAAGATCATCCCGACCAGGCCGTAGATGAGCGGGTCGGCGGCCGCCCTGTCCGCCTCCGACACCTCCGCGCCGGCCAGCTCGAAGGCACCCAGGACGACCTCCCCGATCCGCGCGGCGATCATGTCGATCCCCTCCTGGAGCGGTCCTTGGCCGTCGGTGGCGGTGTCGTAGTCGGCGAGCTGGTGGAGACGGGGATGGGCGACCGCCCAGCCGACGTAGACGCAGATTGCGCCCTCGATCGTCTCGCGCACCGTCCCGCGCAGCTCCACGCTCGGCAGCAGCCGGCTCCACAGCCCCTCGAGGATGTGGGTCTGGACGGCGACGTCGAGCTCGCGCCGGTCGGCGAAGTGGCGGTAGACGACCGAGCGACTCAGGCCCGCGCGCTCACCGATCGCCTGGAGGCTGACCTGGGGGCCCTCCTCCTCGATGAGCACGATGGCAGCCTCGACGATGCGGCGACGCCGCTCGTCGTTGTGCTGCTGCCAGCGAACCGCGCGCCCGTCCATGAGGCGGAGCCTAACGCTCCGCCCCCAGGAGTCAGGCGGCGGCGTTCGTCGGCTCGGATCGGAAGCGCGCCGGGCGGCCGTCGATGCCCATCGCCTTCCAGACCAGCCGCGGGATCCGGCCGCGCAGGCCGAGGTCGTCGGCCAGCATCCGGACGTCGGAGAAGAGGTCGCGCAGCGACTTGCGGGACGCCGGGGAGTCCCACCACAGCTCCTTCGCGATCTCGGGCGGGATGCCCATGTCGCGCTGGGCCGGGCGTGACGGCTTGATGATCGCGTCGCAACCGAGGCGCAGGATGACCGGGAACGAGAGCGCCAGCACCGTCTTGCGGACGACATCGAGGTGTGGAACGTGCTCGGTGAGGTAGGTGTGGGCGAAGCCGATGTGGCGCGCCTCCTCGGCCACGTGGATCTGCATGATCCGTTCCATCAGCGGGTGGCCGGACCGGGTGTGGCGGAGGATGTCCTTCTGCAGGTGGTCGATGGGCTCCTCGCCGGCGAGGATGACCAGGAAGAACAGCTCGGGGAAGAACCGCGAGATCACGGCGATCAGCGGGATCGTCGTGGTGAGCCACTTCGGAGCACCCGTCGTCTCCGGGCAGACCCGGTTGACCAGCTCCTGGAACATCTGGTTGTGGTGGGTCTCCTCGGTCGCCTCGTGCGTGGCGTAGCGGAACTCCGGGTTCCCGTTCTCCGCGTCGAGGAGATAGAACATCAGGCCGCTGATGAGCAGCTGCTCGAAGTGGACGCCGGTCTTGCAGACCTGGGCCATGCGATACATCCCCACCGCGATCTGCTTCTCGCGCGGCAGCGATCGGTACCACTCATGGCCGCCGATGGGGTCGGCGTCGCTCAGGATCCAGCGATCGTCATCGGCGATGACCGCGAACTCCGGACTGTCCCAGGCGATGTCCTTGAATGCGTCGAAGTGCTGCTCCACCGAAGCGTCGGAGAGCGTCCGCAGCGTCTCGCGGTAGCCCTGGCGCCCTTGGGGGACGTGCGCGCCCTCGTGCCGCTCGGCCTTCATCGCCACCATGTCGGCCACCTCTCGTCGTTGACAGGTCGTTGAACTCGACATTAACGGGACCAATGTCCCACTTACAAGAGTTCGTGGGACGAAGATCCCCGCAAGTCCACAACGTCTCGGCGCAGGCGGCGGCGCCCCCGATCAGCGGAAGCTGACCGCCTCGTCCACGAGATCGCCGGCGAGCACCCGCAGGTCGGTCAGATAGTTCTGCTTCAGCCGCCACGGCGCCCGGTCGCCCTGCTTCGGCATCCGGTCGAGGGCTCGCTGGATGTAGCCGGAGGCGAGGTCCATGAACGGCCGCTCGCCGACGGTCGGGTCGCGGTTGACCACGACCTCGGCGTACCCCTTCTCGTCCATGTGCGCCAGCAGCCGGACCACCCAGTCGCTGACGAGGTCGGCCTTGAGCGTCCACGACGCGTTGGTGTAGCCGATGGTGTAGGCGAAGTTCGGGATGCCGGACAACATGAGCGCCTTGTAGGACATCGTCTCGTTGAGCGGCGTCGGCACGCCGTCGACGGAGAAGTCGATCCCTCCGAAGAGCTTGATCGACAGGCCGGTCGCGCTGACGACGATGTCGGCCTCGAGCGTCTCGCCCGACTCGAGCTCGATGCCCTTCGCGGTGAAGGTCTTGATCCGGTCGGTGACGACGCCGGCCCTGCCCTCGCGCATGGCCCTGAAGAAGTCGCCGTCGGGGACGACGCACAGACGCTGGTCCCAGGGGGCGTACGGCGGCGTGAAGTGCTCGTCGACGATCGCCGCCGCCTCCTCGGGCGTGAAGCCCTTCCCGCCCGGACGCGCGGTCAGCTGCTTGAGGTTGTTGTCGCGGACCAGCTTCTTGATCGCCGCGGGCGCTCGCCGGGAGAGCTGGTAGGACCCGACGAGGGTCATGATGTTGGCCCAGCGGACCGCGTCGAAGCCGGCCTTCGTGCGGGCGCCCTTGAACGGCACGATGCCGGGCAGCCGGCCGAGGGTCCCGGCGAGCGCGCGGGCCAGCGGGTCGCGGGCCGGCCGGCTCAGGATGTAGGTCGGCGTGCGCTGCAACATCGTGATGTGCTCGACCGTCGTGCCGTCGTCACCGAGCGCCATCGCCGGCACGAGCGTCACCGCGGTGGCGCCGGAGCCGATCACGACGACCTTCTTGCCGGCGTAGTCGAGATCCTCGGGCCAGTGCTGCGGGTGGACGAACGTGCCCTCGTAGTCGGCGAGCCCCGGGAACTCCGGCTGGTGGCCCTGGTCGTAGTCGTAGTAGCCCGAGCAGTTCCACAGGAATCCGGCGGTCAGCGTCGTCTCCCCCTCGGGCGTCTCCGCGGTGACCGACCAGGTCTTGCTCGCGCTGTCCCAGGCGGCCGCGGTGACCTTGTGCTGGTAGCGGATGAGCTCGTCGACGGCGTACTCCTTCGCCACCGTGCGGAGGTAGTCGAGGATCATGTGGCCCTCAGCCAGCGACCGGTCGCTGGGCCACGGGCGCCACTTGTAGCCGAAGGTGAACATGTCGGAGTCGGAGCGGATCCCGGGATAGCGGAAGAGGTCCCACGTGCCGCCGCTGGCCTCACGGCTCTCGAGCACCGCCACGCTCTTGCCGGGCAGGTGCGCGCGCAGCTGCGCCGCCGCGCCGATGCCGGACAGGCCGGCTCCGATGATCAGGACATCCACGTGACCGTCGACGTGCTCAGTGCTCATGGGCACAACCTACCCGCGGGTAGGGATATCCGGGAACCTTGTCCCACGAGATCGTCGTTGCTCAGGCCTGGACGGCGGCGCCGTTCTCGAGGAGTACGTCGACGTCGTCGACACCCCACGCCAGCAGCGCCTCCCGCGTCTGCTGCCCCGCCTTCGCCGCGGGCGGGGTGGTCAGCGTCGGGCGGGTGCGGCTGAAGCGGGGCGCCGGCGTCGGCTGCGGGACTCCGTCGACCTCGACCGTGGCCTCGCGCGCGACGAGGTGCGGGTGGCTGCGCGCCTCGGTCGGCGTCAGGACGGGCGCCAGGCAGGCGTCGGTGCCCTCCGCCAGCTCGGCCCATTCCGCCATCGTCCGGGTCGCGATCACCTCGGTGAAGAGGGCTCGCATCTCGTCGTACCGACCCATCTCGGCCTGGCCCGGGCAGCGGTCCTCCACGCCGAGGAGCGTGACGAGCTCGGCGAAGAACTGCGGCTCGAGTGCCCCGATCGCGACGTGGCGGCCGTCCTTGGTCTCGTAGACGTCGTAGAACGGCACGCCCCCGTCCAGCAGGTTGGTGCCGCGACGCTCGTGATGGAGGCCCGCGGCGGCCATGCCGGAGAGCATCACCGCAAGATGGGCAGTGCCGTCGACGATGGCGGCGTCGACCACCTGGCCCTGCCCGCTCGTCCGCGCCTCGAGCAGTGCGGACAGGATCCCGATGACGAGGTAGGTGGAGCCACCGCCGAAGTCACCGACCAGATTGATCGGGAAATGCGGCCGAGCGGGGTCCTGGCCGAGGCCGTGGAGGACGCCGGTCGTCGCGATGTAGGTCAGGTCGTGCCCGGCGGCGTGGGCGAGCGGGCCGTCCTGGCCCCAGCCGGTCATGCGACCGTAGACGAGCCGCGGGTTGCGCGCCAGCAGCACGTCGGGCCCCAGGCCGAGTCGCTCGGTCACGCCCGGGCGCATCCCCTCGACGAAGACGTCGGCGTCCTCCGCCAGCCGGAGGACGGTCTCCACTGCGGCCGGCTGCTTGAGGTCGAGCGCCACCGAGGGACGGCCACGCGTGAGCAGGTCGTGACTGCCGCCGCCCAGCATCTGGCCACCCGGCCGCTCGATCCGGATGATGTCGGCGCCGAGGTCCGCCAGGATGGTGCACGCATGCGGGCCGGGGCCGATGCCCGCCAGCTCGATGACCTTGATCCCGCGCAGCGGACCCGTCCCCTGTCCCAGCTCAACCGTCATGGGCCGATCATGACAGGGCCGCTGTCACGGTCGTCGCTGACGTGGGATGGGTCACAGGTGCTGGAACGTTCAAGGTGAGCCGGGGAGCCGTGCGGCTTAGCATCGTCGCGCCGTCGACTCTGAGAAGGACCTACAACTGTGACCCAGAACGACTCGTTCGACCGCTGGCAGGCTCGCGAGAGGGACGCGGAGGCGATGATCCCGATCATCGGGCGCCTCCACCGCGACAAGGGGGTCACGATCACCGTCCACTCCAAGACGCTGGTCAACAAGTCGACCGTCTCGATCCTCAAGGCCCACCGCGCTGCCCGCCAGGTCGAGGGCGAGGAGCTCTCCGTCGCCGACACGCTGCCGGTGCTCAAGGCCGTCGTCGCCGCCGACCCCGGCCCGAGCCGGGTCGACATCGGCATGCTCCTGGTCGGCTTCAACGCCGACGACCGCGACCTCTCCCTCGAGGAGTACGTCGCCGAGCAGCTCGCCCCGGTCCTCGGTGACAACAAGATCGAGCCGGCCGGCCCGCGCGACGTCGTGCTCTACGGCTTCGGCCGCATCGGCCGCCTCGTCGCCCGTCTGCTCATCGAGAAGGCGGAGTCCAACTCCGGTCTCCGGCTGCGCGCCGTGGTCGTCCGCAAGGGCGGCGACAACGACGTCACCAAGCGCGCCTCGCTGCTGCGCCGCGACTCGATCCACGGCGCCTTCCAGGGCTCGATCGTGGTCGACGAGGCGGCCAACACGATCACCGCCAACGGCAACGAGATCCAGTTCATCTACGCCAACAGCCCCGACGAGATCGACTACCGGACCTACGGCATCGACCACGCGATCCTCATCGACAACACCGGCAAGTGGCGCGACCGCGCCGGCCTGTCGCAGCACCTGCGCCCCGGGATCGACAAGGTCGTCCTGACCGCCCCCGGCAAGGGCGACGTGCCCAACATCGTCCACGGCGTCAACCAGGACTCGGTCGATCCCGCCGAGCGTGTGCTGTCGTGCGCGTCGTGCACCACCAACGCGATCGTTCCCCCGGTCAAGGCGATGGAGGACGAGTTCGGCATCGTCTCGGGCCACGTCGAGACGGTGCACTCCTTCACCAACGACCAGAACCTCGCGGACAACTACCACAAGGCCGACCGTCGCGGCCGAGCCGCGACGCTCAACATGGTGATCACCGAGACGGGCGCGGCGTCCGCGATCAAGAAGGCGCTGCCCGACCTCGAGGCCTTCATCTCCGGCAACGCCATCCGCGTCCCCACCCCGGACGTCTCCATCGCGGTCCTCAACCTGCGGCTCAAGCGGGAGACGACCAAGGAAGAGGTCCTGGCATACCTCCGCGAGGTGTCGCTGCGTGGTCCCCTCAAGCGGGCCATCGACTTCACCACCGCCAAGGACGCCGTCTCGACCGACTTCATCGGCTCGCGCTCGGCGGTCATCGTCGACGGCAACGCCGCGATCGTGAACGGCGACAACGCGATCCTCTACCTCTGGTACGACAACGAGTTCGGCTACTCCACCCAGGTCATCCGAGTGGTGCAGTCCGTCTCCGGCACCGAGGTCCCGGCGCTGCCGGCGGTCTGAGCCGCGTCCTGAGCGCCCGCCGGGCCGGTCGACTTCCTCGACCGGTCCGGCTGCCGTCATTTCGTCGCGTGCTCGCGTCACCTCAGGCGCTCGTCGCCCGTTCGCTGGGCGGCCGATAGCCTCGGGCCATGAGCACCGAGAGCGACTGCCCCTTCTGCGGGATCGTGGCGGGCACGATCCCGAGCACCAAGGTCTATGAGGACGACAAGACCTTCGCGTTCATGGATATCGCGCCGGCGAGCGACGGGCACCTGCTCGTCGTCCCCAAGGCCCACGCGAAGAACCTCCTCGAGATCCCCGCCGAGGATCTCGCCGCGGTCGCTCAGACCGGTCAGCGGCTGGCACAGCGGATCATGGCGACGCTCGACGCGGACGGCGTCAACCTGATCAACAGCTGCGGAGAGGCCGCCTGGCAGACGGTGTTCCACTTCCATCTCCACGTCATCCCGCGGTACGCCGGCCGCGACGGCCTCACGCTGCCGTGGGTGCCGACGCCGGGCGACGCCGACGCGATCGCGGCGACCGGCGCCCGACTCGCGAGCGACTGACCCGGCGCCCCCCGGTCAGACCTGCTGGCCCTGGGCGGCGATCACGTCGGCGTACCACTGGAACGACCGCTTCGGCGTCCGCACGAAGGTCTCCAGATCGACATGGACGAGGCCGTACTTCGAGGTGTAGCCCTCGTCCCAGTCCCAGCCGTCGAGCAGCGTGTAGGCGTAGAAGCCGCGCACGTCGACTCCCCGCTTGATCGCGGCCGAGACGGCTTCGAGGTGAGCGGTGAGGAAGTCGATGCGGATCTGGTCGTCGACGACGCCCTCGACGAGCGGGATGTCGTAGGCCGCCCCGCACTGCGTCACGACGAACGGCGGCAGGGCGGCGCGGTAGCGCGCCCGGGTGATGACGAGCCACTCGCGCAGCGCCGCCGGGACGACCGCCCAGCCGACGTCCGTCGCGGGGTGGCCGAGGAGCGGCACGACCCGGATCGGGATCTCGGCCCCCTCCTCGGCGGCCCCGACGCGCTGGGGAGCGAAGAAGTTGATCCCGTAGAAGTCCAGCGGCTGCCGGATCGTCGCCAGGTCGCCCGGCTCGACGACCTCGTCGAAGAGCGCGGCGAGGTCGGTGGGATAGCGGCCGAGCAGCATCGCCTCGAGCGGGACGGCGTTCCAGGCCGTGTCGACCAGCTTCGCCGCACCCACGTCGGCCGGGTCGTCCGACATCGGCCAGATCGGGCTGTGGTGGGTCGCGCACCCGACATCGGTCGCGCCGGCCTCCCGCAGCGCGATCGCTCCCCGGCCGTGGGCGACCAGCAGGTGGTGGATGGCCGGGATGGCGGCGAACCCCAGCTGCCGGCCGGGGGCCCACTCCCCCACGCCGTAGCCGAGGAAGGCGGCGACGTTCGGATCCTGCACCGGCACCCACTGGGTGACCCGGTCGGCGAGCCGGTCGGCCACGATCGCGGCGTACTCCGCGAACGCCTCGACGGTGGCGCGGTTGAGCCAGCCGCCGTCGTCCTCGAGCGTCTGCGGCAGGTCGCCGGAGTAGAGCGTCGCCGCCGGTGAGATGCCGGCCTCGAGCAGGCGGTCCACGAGCCGGTCGTAGAAGTCGAGCCCGCGAGCGTTCACGGTCCCCCGACCGTGGGGCTGGATGCGCGGCCAGGACACCGAGAACCGATAGACCCCGGCGCCCAGGCGCTGGAGCAGCGCGACGTCCTCGTCGACCCGGTGGTAGTGGTCGGCGGCCCGGTCGGCGTTGCTGCCGTCGTGGATCACCCCCTCGCGCCGGCTGAAGACGTCCCAGATGCACGAGCCGCGGCCGTCCTCGGCGGTCGCGCCCTCGACGAGGTAGGCCGAGGCGGACGTCCCGAACTGGAAGCCGGGAGGAAGCTGAGGGATGACCACAGGCACAATCATGGACGTGAGTGTGGAGATCCGTCGGGGAACCAAACGATTCGCCGACCGTAGTGTCGGTCGCATCACGTGGCACTCCTTCTCGTTCGGGAGCCACTACGACCCGGACCGGACCGGGTTCGGACCGATGGTCTGCCACGACGAGCACCTGCTCGCCGCCGGACAGGGCTTCGACACCCACCACCACGAGCGGCTCGAGATCGTCTCGTGGGTCGTCTCCGGCGCCGTCGAGCACCGCGACTCGACCGGCGCCACCACGGTGCTGCGCCCCGGCGAGGTGGGCCACCTCTGCGCCGGCAGCGGCGTCGAGCACGCCGAGCACGCCGCCGAGCCGCAGACCCGGTTCATCCAGGTCTGGCTTGCCGAGGAGACCGGCGAGAGCCGCCCGCCGGCGTACGACGTTCGTCGGGCCGACCTCGACGCCGGCGCGTTCACCCAGGTGCTCCGCCCGCGCACCGACGCGGTGCTCTGGGTCGCCGACCTGGCGGCGGGCGACCAGGTCACCCTCCCCGACGGGCGACTGCGTCACCTCTTCGTCGCCTCGGGCGCGCTGGCGCGCAGCTCGCTGGCCGAGCCGCTGGCCGCGGGCGACGCCTTCGAGATCACCGAGGAGACCGCGCCGGTCACCGTGGCGGCGGGCGTCCCGACCCAGCTGCTGCTCTGGACGTTCGCCTGACTGGTCCACTCGGGGGGTCTTCGACGAAAACGCCCCGGACGACCGACTCCGTTTCTTACCGTGTAGGCATGCCGACCCTCGCCTCACCCACGGTCGCGCTCGGGAACGACGGCCCACTGCTCGCTGCCTGGACCTCGCTGCGCGCCGGAGAGATCCGCACCGCCGCGGGCCAGCTCACCGCCCTCCTCGATGGAGGCGTTGACGAGCCCCACGACGGCCCGGCCGGCGATACGGCGTACGCCGGACGCGCCCTGGGCGCCGCGATGCTGGTCGAGGCGCGGCTCGCGCTCGGTGACCTGAGCGCGGCGCAGGCCGCCGCCGAGACGCTGACTCCGCTGGCGGAGGACGGCGCCGGCCCTCAGACGCGCACGGCAGCGCATCTCGGGCTCGGGCAGCTGTGTGAGGCCGCCGGCGACCACGCCGAGGCGCTGCGCCACTTCCTCGCCGCGGGTGACGCGGGCGGGGACGACACCTTCCGGCCCTGGCGCACCGGCGCCGCCCTCGCGATGGTGCGCACCGGCCGGCGTGCGGACGGCGCCGACCTGGCCCGCGAACAGGTCGACCGCACGTCGGCCAGCGCAGACCCGCACGCCCACGCGGTGGGACTACGGACGCTCGCGATCACCGAGCCCGCTGCCCACCCGGTCGACGTCCTCCGCCGCGCGCGGCTCGTCGCGAACACGACCGGCGACGACCGGCTGCGTGCCCAGATCGATGCCGATCTCGCCGCCCACCTGCTGCTCGCTCCCGGCCAGCGCGACCTGGCCGAGGCGGTCACCCTGCTCCGCGCCGCCGAGATGTACGCCGGCCGCGAGGGCCTCTGGCCGCTCCACACCCGGGTCACGCGGCTGCTCGAGGTCGCCGGCGAGTCGGCCCGCCCGCTCGAGGACGAGACGCTCGCGCTGCTCACCCCGGCGGAGCGCCGCGTCGCCCGCCTCGCCGCCGGCGGCCTCACCAACCGTCAGATCGCCGAGAAGCTCCTCGTCACCGTCAAGGGCGTCGAGTGGCACCTCTCCCGGGTCTACCGCAAGCTCGGCATCGCCTCGCGCGCCGGACTCGCGGGACTCATCGCGCCGCGCGCGAGCTGACGTCCGCCACCGGCTCCACCCAGACCATGCTGCGGCCGTGACCGTGGGTCACGGCCAGCGGGCGCCCGTCGAGGCCGAGCACGAACCGCCCCGGCGGGACGGCGGTCGTCCCGGTCACCTCGGGCAGCACTCGCGGCCCCTCGTTGCTGACCCAGTGGCACCGACCGGACTCCACCAGCCCGGCCATCGTCCGGGCGAACCGGCGCCGGTCGGCGTCCTCGAGGTAGGCGATGACGGCACTGTGGAAGACGACCAACGTCGCATCCGGGGCGTACGACGCCGCCTGCTCCACGAGGTCGGGCAGCCGCTCGAGCAGGTCACCGCGCGCGATGGTCGGCGGGTCGGTGCGCGCCACCTCGATCGCCTGCTGCAGCCGTGCGCGGCGGTCGTCGTGCTCGGGCCAGACGAGGGTCGTCAGCCACGCCATCGCATCGTCGTCGGTGACGTCGAGCGGGTTCAGGTCGATCCCGCCGCGCCAGGCGACCTCGGGCAGCCGGATCGGGAGCGGCGCCGGTCCCTGAACCTCGCAGCTGAGCCGCGGTGACTCACTGCCCAGCGTCACCGGGCCGTCTGCGGTGAGCCAGGCGTAGCCCCAGCGGTCGGGGTAGAGGGTGAGTCCCGCCGAGGCACCGACCTCGAGGAGCGCCAGCGGGCCCTCCAGCAGGCCGAACGCAGGCACGAGTGTGGCGAGCCGGCCGACCTCGTTCGTCTGCGTCGAGCGCGCGAGGATGGTGGCGCGGAGCCGCCCGTCGTCGCGGAGCAGCGCCTCGCGGAGGGCGGCATACGGTCCGGGCGCGGGGACGCCGTGCCAGCGGGCGGCCGCGAAGACGAGGTTCGGCTGCTGCTTGATCGGCGGGAGCCCGGCGATCCAGGCGACGACCTGCGGGTCGGCCGCCACCCCACGGGCCCAGTCGGCGAACGTCGGCGAGTCGCCGTCGGCGTACGACGCGAAGTCGAGGTAGTCGTCGGCGACCGCGCCGTAGAGCTCCATGACGCGATCATGCCGCGCGCGGCGCCTGTTCTGCGGAATCGGGGTTTGGCCGGCGCCCGTGGGTGGCACGATGCGGGGACCCGGCACCCCAGACCGGGCGTGACAACTGGAGCGTGACGTGACGGCTTTCCTGGTCATCGGCGTGATCGGCCTGGCCCTGCTGCTGGTCTCCCTCGTCGTCGGGGACCTCCTCGACGGTGTCGTCGACGGGCTCTTCCACAGCCTCGAGTGGCTCACCGGCGACTGGTTCTCGAGCGCCGCGATCGGGGGGTTCGTCTCGGCCTTCGGGTTCGGCGGCGCCATCGTCGAGGGCGCGGCGGGGCCCCGGCCCCTGGCCGTCGGCGTGGGCCTCGTCGCCGGTCTCGCGTTCGGCTGGTTCGCGATGTGGCTGACCCGGCTGCTGCGCACCGGTCGCAGCGACGAAGCGCCCTCGCCCCGCGACGCGGTCGGCCTCGACGCCACCGTCGTCACGGCGATCCCCGCCGAGGGCTTCGGCATCGTGCGGGTCGTCCTCGGCGGTCACACGACGCAGTACAACGCCCGCGCCGAGCAGCCGGTCGAGCCCGGCACCCCGGTCCACGTGACCGGCGTCCTGTCACCCACCGCCGTCACCGTCGCGCCGGTCTGGCGCGAGCTGCCCTGACCCGCCACTAGGAGAACGCCATGTCCCTTCTCGGGCCGATCGTCGGCCTCGTCGTCCTGCTGATCCTCATCGTCCTGCTGGTCACCAGCCGCTACAAGGTGGCCGGCCCCAACCAGGCGTTCATCGTGACCGGCCGCAAAGGCAAGGCGGTCCTCAACCCCGAGACCGGGGCGCTGACGACCGACCTGTCGGGCCAGAAGGTCGTCCTGGGCGGCGGTGTCTTCGTGATCCCGTTCGTCCAGAAGCTCGCCACGATGGACCTCTCCAGCCGCCGGATCTCCGTGCAGATCCGCGGGGCGGTGTCGGGCCAGGGCATCAAGCTCAACCTCGAGGGCGTCGCGATCGTCAAGGTGGGCGGCAACGCCGACCAGATCCGGCTGGCCGCCCAGCGCTTCCTGTCGCAGCAGCAGGACATCGAGCCGTTCACCCAGGAGGTGCTCGCCGGCGCCCTCCGCTCGATCGTCGGCGGCCTCACCGTCGAGCAGATCATCCGTGACCGGGCCGCCTTCGCGCAGCGCGTCGCCGACGAGTCGGAGAACTCCCTCACCGGCCAGGGCCTGATCCTCGACACCTTCCAGATCCAGGACGTCACCGACGACGGCACCTACCTCGCCGACCTCGGCCGCCCCGAGGCCGCCCGCATCCAGCAGGCCGCCTCCATCGCCGAGGCCGCATCCCGACAGGCGGCCGAGCAGGCCCGGATCAAGGCCGAGGAGGAGATCGCCATCGCGCAGCGGGCGCTCGCCCTCAAGCAGGCCGAGATCAAGGCCGAGACCGACGCGGCGGCCGCGAACGCCGCGGCGGCCGGCCCGCTCGCCGACGCCGATCGGCAGCAGGTCATCCTGACCGAGCAGGAGAAGGTCGCCGTACGCCAGGCGGCGCTGACCGAGCGCAAGCTCGAGACCGAGGTTCGCAAGCCGGCCGACGCGGAGCGCTACCGCGTCGAGCAGGAGGCGGAGGCGCGGCGCAACGCCGACATCGCCGCCGCCGAGGCGCGCAAGGCCGCCACGATCGCTGCCGCCGAGGCGGATGCGGAGCAGGCCCGGCTCAGCGGTGAGGCCGAGAAGGCGCGGCGTGCGGCGCTCGCCGAGGCCGAGGCCATCGAGGGCGCGAAGCGCGGTGACGCGCAGAAGTCGCTCCGTCTGGCCGGCGCGGAGGCCACCCGGGCCGAGGGTGAGGCGAGCGCGGCCGCGACCCTGGCCATGGGCGAGGCGGAGGCCGAGGCGATGAACAAGCGCGCCACGGCGTTCGCGTCCTACAACGACGCCGCCGTGCTGCAGATGCTCATCGAGGTCCTGCCCCACATCGCCAAGGAGGTCGCCGCACCGATCGCCGCGATCGACCGGCTCACGGTCCTCTCCACCGACGGCGCCGGCGCCCTGCCCAAGCAGGTCACCGACAACGTCGCCCAGACGCTCACCATGCTCAAGACCACCACCGGTCTCGACCTGGAGTCGCTCATCCACCGCACCGTGCAGAAGGCGGCCGACGGGATGGGCGTCGGCAGCGACGCGATCCCGCCCGCCGTGGCCGGCAGCCACGCCGCCGAGGCCGACGGCGCCTGACCGCCCCGCTGCGAACGCGCCCGGCGACGATCGATCGTCGCCGGGCGCGTTCGCTGATGACGTCAGCTGCTGGTGGGGATGGCGACGTAGGTGGTCTCGAGGTATTCCTCGATCCCCTCGAAGCCGCCCTCACGGCCGAAGCCGCTGGCCTTCACGCCACCGAACGGCGCGGCCGGGTTGGAGAGCAGGCCGGTGTTGACCCCGACCATGCCGTACTCCAGCGACTCGGCCAGCCGGATGGTGCGGTCCAGATCGCGGGTGTAGACGTAGGAAGCCAAGCCGTACTCGGTCGCGTTGGCGCGGTCGACCGCCTCCTCCTCGGTGGTGAAGGTCGTGATCGGCGCGACCGGACCGAAGATCTCCTCGGCGTTGATCGTCGAGTCGGGGTGGACGCCCAGGAGGACCGTCGGGGTGTAGAAGTAGCCCGTGCTCTCGGGGGCCCCACCGCCGGTGAGCACCTTCGCCCCGTCGTGCACGGCGTCGGTGACCAGCTGGCCGACCGACTCGACGGCCTTCTCGTCGATGAGGGGGCCGACGTCGACACCGTCGTCCTGACCGCGCCCGACCCGGAGCGCGGCCATCTTGTCGGCGAGCTTGGCGCCGAACTCCTCCGCGACCGTCTCGTGGACGAGGAAGCGATTGGCCGCCGTGCACGCCTCGCCCATGTTGCGCATCTTCGCGATCATCGCGCCCTCGACCGCCGCGTCGACGTCGGCGTCCTCGAAGACGAGGAACGGAGCGTTGCCACCCAGCTCCATGCTGACCCGCTGCAGCTGGTCGGCCGACTGCTTGACCAGCGTGCGGCCCACGGCGGTCGACCCGGTGAAGCTGACCTTCCGCAGCCGGTCGTCGGCCTGCAGGGCCTGCGACATCTCCTTGGCGCGCGTGGACGGCACGACGTTGAGCACGCCGGCGGGCAGTCCGGCCTCGGCGAGGACGGCCGCCAGGGCGAGCATGGTCAACGGCGTCTGGTGGGCCGGCTTGACCACCATCGTGCAGCCGGCCGCGATCGCGGGCCCGATCTTGCGCGTGCCCATGGCGAGCGGGAAGTTCCACGGCGTCACGAAGAAGCACGGCCCGACCGGCTTCTTGAGGGTGAGGAGCCGGCTCCCGCCCATCGGGTTGTTCATCCACCGTCCGTGGATCCGCACGGCCTCCTCCGAGAACCAGCGGAAGAACTCGTTGCCGTAGCTGACCTCGCCCTTCGCCTCGGCGACCGTCTTGCCCATCTCGAGGCTCATCAGCGCGGCGAAGTCGTCGGCCCGAGCGCTGATCAGCTCGAACGCGCTCCGCAGGATCTCGGCACGCTGCCGTGGCGGCGTCCGCGCCCAGTCGTGCTGCGCCGCCACCGCGGCGTCGAGGGCCTCGACGGCGTCGCCGACGCTGCCGTCGGCCACCCGGGTGAGGACCGACCCGTCGGCGGGGTCGTAGACGGCGAACTCGTCGCCGCCCTCGGCCTCCCGCCAGCTGCCACCAATGAAGAGACCCCGCTGCTCGGGGGCCAGCATGTCCAGAGCACTCATGGGACCAGCCAACCACGGACGGGAAAACATCGGCGTTCCGTCGACATCACGGCGATCGGTGAGGCAGGATGAGCCGTCTGCGTGGAGGGAGCACTCCTGACGCTGACCAGGGGCCTGCTGACCCCATGCAGCGGGCGTCTGCCCTCGCTCCTGGAACCCCCCTCCAGGGGCGAGGGACCACGCTCCCTGTGCTGGGGACTACCTCCCGCGAAGGAAGCCCTCGACGATCGGGCCGGCCGTGCTCGAGCCGGTCTCCCCCTCGTCCACGTAGACCGCGACGGCGAGGTCACCCTGGGCCGCGATCATCCAGGTGTGGGTCAGTCGCTTGCCGTCCCGGTCGAACTCCGCCGTACCCGTCTTGGCCAGCACGGGCTTGCCGGGGACGTCGAGCAGGCCGCGGCCCGTGCCCTCGGTGACGACGGTTCGGAAGATGGCGCGGAGATGCTCGGTCTCGGACGCCGTCAACGGCTTGGTGCCGTCGGGGACCTTCGTGTCACCCTGGCCCGGGACCAAGGTCGGGACGACCGTCTTCCCGGCCGCGATCGACGCCATGACCGTGGCCATCACCATCGGGGAGGCCAGCACCTTGCCCTGACCGATCAGGTCCGCAGCCTCCTCCGTGTCCGAGGCGGGCGCCGGGATCTGTCCGAAGTACGACGAGAAGCCGGTGTCGTGGTCGACACCGAAACCCAGCGACGCGGCCGCCGCGACCACGTCGTCGTGGCTGATCCGGGACCGCTGTCCGATCATCGCGGTGTTGCACGACTGCGCGATCGCGGTCTTGAGCGGCACCGAGCCGGTGGCGGAGGCGGGGTACCACGAGTCGTTGCCGAACCTCTTGCCGTCAACAGTGATCGTCGGCGGGCAGTCGACCCTCGAGGTGGGTGTCAGCCCCTGGCGCAGGAGCGCGAGCGTGTCGATGGTCTTGAAGGTCGACCCCGGCGGCGCCTGGCCATAGGTGGCGAGGTTGACCCCGTTGTTGCCGGGGCCGTTGGCGGCGGCGAGGATCGCGCCGGTGCTGGGCCGGATCGCGACGAGGGCGCTGGCCGGCTCGACCCCGGCGAGCAGGCTCTCGGCGAGCTTCTGCAGCCGGTCGTCCAGCGTCACCCGCAACGGCTTGCCGTCCTGCGGGTCGGCCTGGAAGAGCTCCTTGCTGACCTTGCCGTCGGCCCCGACGAGGTCGACCCGGGTGCCCGGGACGCCGCGCAGCTGCTCGTCATACCTCGCCTCGAGTCCGCTCAGCCCGGCGACGTCGCCGGCGTGGTAGCGGTCGGGGTGCTCCTTCACCATCTCCGCGGTGACGTCGCCGACGGTGCCGAGGATCGGCGCGGCGAACTCCTTCGTCAGCCCCAGCGAGCGCGACGTCTGGATCGCCACCGCACCCTTGATCCCGCCGATCCTCGCGGCCGCCGCCGGCGCCTCGCCGCGGCGGTAGGTGATCGCCTCGACGAACGCCTTGGGGCCCGACGCCTTCACCCGCTTCGCGTAGGACGCCGCGTCGATGTCGAGCAGCGCCGCGAGCGCCTTCGCCGACTGTCCGGCGCGGGCGGCGGGGACCTGGGTCTTGTCGATGCCGTAGCTGACCACCGGCCGCTGGCTGACGAGATGGGCGCCGTTCGTGCCGACGATGTCGGCCCGCGTCGCCGCGAGGCTCACCGCGTCGAGCCGGCCGTCGTCGTCCTTCAACTCCGGGGAGACCGCCGACGGCGCCCAGACGACCCGCCACCGGCCGTCCTTCTTGCGCAGCTCGACGAGCGAGGTGTAGCGCCACGCCTTCGCCGGGACCGGCCACGTCCAGGTCAGCGTCGACTCGGCGCTCGTGCCCGTCACGCTGGGCGCGCTGGCGGTGACCGTCGGCTTGGCGCCGCCGAGCCCGTCGACGAGCCCCTTCGTGAGGCGCTCGTAGTCGGTCCCGACCTGGCCGGGCGTCGTCGAACCGGCGAAGTCGACGTCACCGAAGTCACCGGAGGCGAACGCGTCGGTGAGCGCCGTGACCTCCGGCTTCGGATCGTCGTCCCCGCCGCAGGCGGTCAGCGCCGCGAACGGCAGGAGCGCGGCCAGCGTGAGGCTTCCGAGAGGGCGAAGACGCATGGGGACGGTTCTACCAGCCCACGCCGACAGCCGTCGGGCGACGACCCCACGGCCGGCCGACACTCAGGAGCGCGGGCCCTTGTGACGCGGCTTGCGCGCGCGCTCGTCGCTCCCGTGGTCCTCCCGCTCACGACGGTCGCCGCGGCGGTCGTCACGGCGGTCGTCACGGCGGTCGCCGTACTCCCTCCGCGGGCCGCCCGACCGACGCCCGGGCCCGCCCTCGTCGAGCCGCAGCTCGATGAGCTTGCCGGAGATGCGCGTGGTCTCGAGCGACTTCCACGTCTCGGGGGCGAGATCGGCGGGAAGCTCCACGAGCGAGAAGTCCGGCCGGATGGTGATGTTGCCGAAGTCGGCCCGGCGCAGGCCGCCCTCGTTGGCGATGGCGCCGACGATCTGGCGCGGCTCGACGCGGTGACGCTTGCCGACCGAGATCTTGTACGTCGCCAGCGGCTGCCCCGTCTGTCGCGACCGCCCCGACTCGCGCGGGCCGCGGTCCCGCTCGCCGCGGTCGCGGCGGGGACGCTCCTCGCGCACGGGCCGCTCCGGCTCGGGCTCGAGCAGCAGCGGCTCGTCACCCTGCAGCACGACGGCGAGCGCGGCGGCGACGTCGACCTCGGGGACGTCGTACTCCTCGACGTAGTGCTTCACGACATCGCGGAAGAAGCCGACCCGCTCGGTCTCGGAGAGAGCGGCCGTGATGCCGTCGTCGAAGCGGGAGAGACGGGTCGCGTTGACCTCGTCGACGCTCGGCAGCTGCATCTGCGCGGGCGTGCTGCGGGTGTGCTTCTCGATGGCGCGCAGCAGGTAGCGCTCGCGCGGCGTCACGAAGGAGATGGCGTCGCCGCTGCGACCGGCGCGGCCGGTGCGGCCGATGCGGTGGACGTAGGCCTCGACGTCGGTGGGCAGGTCGTAGTTGACGACGTGGCTGATCCGCTCGACGTCGAGACCGCGGGCCGCGACGTCGGTCGCGACCAGGATGTCGAGGCTGGCGTCCTTGAGCTGGTTGACGGTCCGCTCGCGGACGTTCTGCGGGACGTCGCCGTTGATCGCGGCGGCGGAGAATCCGCGTGCGCGGAGCTTCTCGGCGAGCGTCTCGGTCTCGTTCTTCGTGCGGACGAAGACGATCATGCCCTCGAAGTTCTCGACCTCGAGGATGCGGGTGAGGGCGTCCACCTTCTGCGGGTAGGACACCATCAGGTAGCGCTGGGTGATGTTGGCCGCGGTCTGGGTCTTGCCCTTGACCTGGATCTCCTCCGGGTCGCGGAGGTACCTCTTCGACAGCCGGCGGATCTGCGCCGGCATCGTCGCCGAGAAGAGCGCGACCTGCTTCTCCTCCGGGGTCTCCGCGAGGATCGTCTCGACGTCCTCCGCGAAGCCCATGTTGAGCATCTCGTCGGCCTCGTCGAGCACGAGGAAGCGGAGCTGGGAGAGGTCGAGCGTGCCCTTCTCGAGGTGGTCCATGATCCGGCCCGGCGTGCCGACGACGACGTGCACCCCGCGGCGCAGCGCGGTCAGCTGGGGCCCGTAGCCCTGGCCGCCGTACACCGGGAGGACCTTGACGCCGGGCATCTTGGACGCGTAGCGCTCGAACGCCTCGCAGACCTGGAGCGCGAGCTCGCGGGTCGGGGCGAGGACGAGCGCCTGCGGGCTGCCGCTCTGCAGCACGTCGAGGTTGGAGAGGACCGGCAGCGCGAACGCCGCGGTCTTGCCGGTGCCGGTCTGGGCGAGGCCCACGACGTCGCGCCCCTCGAGGAGCAGCGGGATCGTGGCGGCCTGGATCGCGGACGGGCTCTCGTAGCCCATCTCCTTCACGGCATCGAGTACGCCGGCGGCCAGGCCCAGGTCGTCGAACGTCGGCCCCACGGGCGTCTCGTCGGTGTCGGGGGTGGCGGGGGAAGCGTCGGTACTCACCCGACAACGGTAGTCGGTCGGTGTATCACACCGGGATTCCTCGCTGCGGTGGGCCCCGTCACGCGCACGCGCACGCAACCATTCGGCAACCTTCGTCGCCCTACGGTGACGGCGCTCACAACGTCGTCGAGCCCGTCCACCTAGGAGTGACCCATGAAGACGCAAGCCGCCGTGGTCTACGAACCCGGGAAGCCCATCGAGATCGAGGAGCTCGAGCTCGACAAGCCCGGCGAGGGCGAGGTCCTGATCCGCTATCTCTACGCCGGCCTGTGCCACTCCGACGTGCACATCGCCCACGGCGACATGGTCGGCCGGCTGCCGCTCGTCCTCGGCCACGAGGGCGCGGGGATCATCGAGGAGGTCGGCCCCGGCGTGACCCGGGTGAAGCCGGGCGACCACGTCGTCTGCTCCTTCATCCCCAACTGCGGCACCTGTCGCTACTGCGCCACCGGCCGCCAGTCCATCTGCGACATGGGCGCGACGATCCTCGACGGCTACCTTCCCGGCGAACGCTTCCCGATCACCGGCCCGAAGGGCCAGTACGGCGCGATGTGCATGCTCGGGACGTTCAGCCAGTACGGCGTCATCCACCAGAACAGCTGCGTCGCCGTCGACGAGAGCCTGCCGCTGGACAAGGCCGTGCTCGTCGGGTGCGGGGTGCCGACCGGCTGGGGCTCGGCGGTCAACTCCGCCGACGTGCAGCCCGGCGACACGGTCGCGATCTTCGGCATCGGCGGCATCGGCATCAACGCCGTCCAAGGGGCGAAGTACGCCGGCGCCAAGCACGTCGTGGCCATCGACCCGCTCGCCAACAAGCGGGAGAAGGCGCTCGAGCTCGGCGCCACGCACGCGTTCGAGCGCGCCGCCGACGCGATCGAGGCCATCACCGACCTCACCCGCGGCCAGATGGCCGACTCGGCGATCCTCACCGCCGGGCTCGTCACCGCCGACATCATCGGCGACGCGTTCACCACCATCGGCAAGGGCGGCACCATCGTCCTGACCGGGCTCAACAGGCTCGACGACCTCTCCGTGCAGCTGCCCGGCGCCGTGATGACCCTCTTCCGCAAGAAGGTCGTCGGGTCGCTCTTCGGGGACTGCAACCCGACCTACGACATCCCGAAGATCCTGGGGCTCTACCAGAACGGCGACCTCAAGCTCGACGAGCTGGTCACGCGGACCTACCGCCTCGACCAGGTCAACGAGGGGTACGACGATCTCCTCAACGGCGCCAACATCCGCGGCGTCATCGTGCACGAGCACTGAGCCGCTGAGCCGCGGTGGGGCGGGCTCACTCGACGGTGAGCTCGTCCCCGACCGCGACCGGTCCCTGCTCCTCGACCATGAGATGGACCGCGAACCACGTCTTCCCACCCCACCGGCGGTGGACGGCGAGCGTCCGGATCGGATCCTTGCCCTTCGTGAGCGTCTCGGGGTCGATCGTCGTCATGACACAGCGGTCGATGGGGCCGGCGACCCGGAGCACCGCTCTGCCGACGCGGACCCGCTGCCACCCGTCCTCGGCGAACGCCTCCTCGATGCCCTCCACCACGAGGTTGGCCCGGAACCGGCTGATCGGCCGCTCCTCCTCCATCCAGCCGTTGAGCCGCGCCATCGAGGCGGTGGACGCGAGGCTGACCGGGCTCCCGTCCTGGAACGCCGCGTGGTCGGTCGGCCGCGCGAGCGAGGGCTTCAGCGTGCGCGCCGAGGGGTCGGCGCACCACACCAGCCGCACGCCCTCGAGGCCGAGGGCCTTCCGGATCCAGGCGTCCGCCTCGGGGCCGGCCGACCGTGCTGGCAGCGGACCGTTGCCGTGCACCCGCACCTCGACGAGCCCCTCCTCCGGCACTGTGACCTCGACCGGGTCCAGCCCGAGCCGCGGCGCGGACAGGCGCAGCCCGTCCGGCCCGCCCGTCGCGGCGTTGTCGGCCACGACGTGGAACATCCGTGGCAGCTCGCGCGCCGTCACGACGTCACCGACGGCGTCCACCACCATCCACTCGCGGTCCCCCACGAGCCCGGCCGCGCCGACGTACGCCTGCGCCACCGGCCGGATGGCCGTGCTCTTCACGGGATGGAGGTTGATCCCGCTCAGCCGCATCGCCACCGCCTCACCGTAGGCCGGGTCACTCGACGGTGACCGACTTGGCGAGGTTGCGCGGCTTGTCGACGTCGTGGCCGAGCACCTTGGCGGCGTGGAACGCGATGAGCTGCAGCGGGATGGTGAGGAGGATGGGGTCGAGCTCGACCTCGTTCTTGGGTACGTCGACCCGCGCGGCCTCCAGGTCGCCGAGGTCGACCTCGGGGTGGGTGACGACGACGAGCGGGCCACGGCGGGCCGAGATCTCGTGGAGCGCCGCCACGTTGCGGTCGGTGAGCTCGTCGTCGGGGACGATCGCCACCGTCGGCACCTCGGGCGAGATGAGCGCCAGCGGGCCGTGCTTGAGCTCCGAGGTCTGGTAGGCCTCGGCGTGGCGGTAGCTGATCTCCTTCAGCTTCTGGGCGCCCTCGCGCGCGACCGGGAAGCCGCGCACCCGGCCGATGAAGAACATGCTCTCGGCCTGCGCGAGGGCGCCCGCGACCTCCTCGAGCCGGTCCTCGTCCTTGAGGATCTCCTCGATCTGGGCGGGCAGCCGCTGGAGTCCGGCGATGAGGCGCTTGCCGTCCGCGATGGAGAGGTCGCGGACCCGGCCGAGCTGGAGGGCGAGGAGGGCGAAGCCGACGTACATCGTCGTGAGGGCCTTCGTCGACGCGACCGCGATCTCGGGGCCCGCGTGGAGGTAGATGCCGCCGTCGCAGGCGCGCGCGATGGCGGAGCCGACGACGTTGACCAGGCCGATGACCCGGCCGCCCTTCCGCTTGATCTCCTCGACGGCGAGGAGGGTATCGATCGTCTCGCCGGACTGCGACACCGCCACGTAGAGCGTGTCGGGCTCGATGATCGGGTTGCGGTAGCGGAACTCGCTGGCCGCCTCCGCGTCGGCCGGGATCCGGGCCAGCTCCTCGACGAGGGACGCGCCCATCTGGCCGACGTAGTAGGCCGAGCCACAGCCCAGGATCTTCACCCGGCGGATGGCGCGCAGCTCCCGTGGCTCGAGGTTGAGCCCGCCCAGGTGGGCGGTGCCGAAGCGCTCGTCGAGGCGCCCGCGCAGGGTGCGCTCGACCGAGGACGGCTGCTCGAGGATCTCGGTGTACATCCGCGGCTCGCCCGCGAGCTCGCCGTACTCGTAGGCGGAGGGGTCGACGTCGACCTCGTGCGCCTCGGTGGCGGTCCGGGTGAGGTCCTGGCGGAACGTCGTGAACCCGCCGGCGGTGATCGTGGCCAGCTCGCCATCGTCGAGGTGGGCGACAGTCGTGGTGTGGCGGACGAGCGCGGCGAGGTCGGAGGCGAGGTACATCTCCTTCTCCCCCACGCCGATGATGAGCGGGCTGCCGTTGCGTGCGACGACGATCCGGTCCGGGAAGTCGGCGTGGACGACCGCGAGACCGTAGGTGCCTTCCACCTGGGCGAGCGCCTCGACGACCTTGCCCTCGAGCGTGTCGGCGGAGGACGCCGCGACGAGGTGGGCGAAGACCTCCGTGTCGGTGTCGCTGGCGAGCTCGACGCCGGCGTCGGCGAGCCGCTCGCGCAGGGCGGCGGCGTTGTCGACGATGCCGTTGTGCACCACGGCGACGGTCCCGCTCGCGTCCGTGTGGGGGTGCGCGTTGACGTCGGTCGCCGGGCCGTGGGTCGCCCACCGGGTGTGACCGATCCCGACCTTCCCCGCGAGCCGCTTCGGCAGCGCCTCGACGAGATCGCGCACCCGGCCGGCACGCTTCGTCACCTGCAGCCTCGAGCCGAGGACGGCGACGCCCGCCGAGTCATAGCCGCGGTGCTCCAGCCTTCCGAGGCCCTCGGTGAGCACCGGGGCCGCTTGCTGGCCGCCGATGTAGCCGACGATTCCGCACATGTTGTGTCTCTCCCTCTCCTGCCGGTCATCCGTAGACGAGCCGGCGCAGCTGCCGCTCGCTGAGCCGCGGGGCGGCGACCACGCGGGTCTCCAGCTCGGCGGCGATGCGCGCGAAGATCTCGGGGTTCTTCGCGCCGTACGTCTTCAGTTGGGCGTGCCGCCGGAGCACGAACTCCTCCACCGGCTCGGCATGGAACGCCACGACGTCCTCGATCACCCGGGCGGCCTCGCTCGGGGTCAGCCCCGTCGTGGCGACCAGGTGGTCGACGAGGGCGCGTTCGGGCTCCATGGTGAACGAGAGTGCATGCCGCGACCGCCGAACGCCAACTTCTTGCCCGAAATCGGGCAGATTTCGCGTACGCCGTCGGCTGGATGCGCGGCAGGAGGCTGGCGGCGGCCCGAACACCCGTGCACGGTGACCCCGCACGCGACGAGTGGGGCATCGACCGGCACTGGGCGCCCAAAACGTCCGTCCAGGTGGGGCAAACTGCCTCGAGTCAGGCCGATGTTGGACATCCAGGTGGAGGCGCGCTAAGTTTGGTGAACAGAAAGTGAACAGGAGGTGTCCGATGAAGGTGTCCACCGAGCCGAAGCCGCTCGAGCTTCGCTGGGTTCCGGTCGTCGACGCTCGTGGCCGTGAGCGCCTGGAGGCCCGCTGGGTGCCTGCCGGCACCGCGCCCGTGACCGCTCACCACGCTGCCTGAACCCCAGATCGACCCAGGCCCCGAAGCCGCCGCCCCTTCCGGGAGCGGCGGCTTCGTCGTACGTTCGGAAGAAAGACCCCCCGTCGCCGGGAATGAACACTCGGGGTGGTCTGTTAGGATAGTTGCAGTTTCAACCACAATCTCCCAGGCACACCAGGAGCACACAGTCATGGGCATCTTCAGCCGCAAGACCGAGACCGCCGCCGAGACCTTCGACGCCCCGACCCAGGTCGTGGATGACATCTCGGGCGACTACACCCTCGACACCAGCCACACCCGGCTCGGCTTCAGCGCCCGGCACGCGATGGTGACGACCGTCCGCGGCGCGTTCAAGCAGTTCGAGGGCACCGCCCACATCGACACCGCCACGCCGGCCAACTCGAAGGTCTCGCTCAAGATCGACTCCGCCTCGATCGACACCGGCAACGCCGACCGTGACGGCCACCTGCTCTCCGGCGACTTCTTCGAGAACGCCGCCCACCCCTACATCACCTTCGAGTCGACCGCGGTCGAATTCGACGGCGAGACCTGGAACATCACCGGCGACCTGAGCATCAAGGGCGTCACCAAGCCGGTCACGGTTCCCTTCGAGGTCACCGGTTCGGCGCAGGACCCGTTCGGCAACACCCGCGTCGGCTTCGAGGGTGCGACCAGCATCAACCGGTCCGACTGGGGCCTGACCTTCAACGCCGCCCTCGAGACCGGTGGCGTCCTCATCTCCGAGAAGATCAAGCTCGAGTTCGACGTCTCGGCGATCAAGAACGTCTGAGCCGCGACGCTCGACCGAGCGAGCACACCCCGACGGGGTCACCGCACGTCCGGTGGCCCCGTCGGTCATTTCCGCAGCCCCCACCGCGCCGTGGCTCACCCCAGCCCGCGGGCGACCCCCTGAGCCGCCACCTCGAGGGCGGCGACCAGCCGGCCACGCGAGCGCCGGAGGTCGGCGACGACGATGCCGAGCGCGCCGACCACGCCGCCCGACGTCGTGATGGGCACGCCGACGGAGCAGGCCCCGGGGGTCATCTCCTCCCCCGTGGTCGCGTACCCGTCCTCGAGCACCCGGGTGAGCTGGCGCGCCAGGCGCTGCGGCGAGGTGATCGTGTAGCGCGTGAAGCGCTGGAGCGGCGCCGACAGCACCCGGTGGCGGACGTCGTCGGGCGCATGCGCCAGCAGCACCTTGCCGACGCCGGTCGAGTGGAAGGGCAAGCGCGAGCCGACCGAGGAGACGATCGGGACGGAGCGGCTGCCGCGCAGCGTCTCGAGGTAGAGCACGTGGTCGTCCTCGCGGACCGCGAGGTGGACGGTCGCGAGGGTCGCGCCATAGATGTCGTGCAGGAACGGCACCGCCACCGAGCGCAGGTCGCTGGCGACCGGCGCGAGCAGACCGACGTCCCAGAGGCGGCGCCCGACGACGTACGTCCCGTCCTCGTTGCGGTGCAGGGCCCCCCACTCGGTGAGCTCGCCGACGAGCCGGTGGGCGGTCGGGCGGGCGAGCCCCGCCCGCTCGGCGAGCTCGGTGAGCGTGAGCCGACGGTGGGCGCCGTCGAAGGCGCCGATGATGGCCAGGATCCGCGAGGTCACCGAGCGGCCGGGGTCGGCGGTGTTTCCGGCCATGCGAGCCTGGATCCTTCCGTCGTACGAGAGGTTTGCGGGGCGCTTCCGCTGAGCGGAATCCCAGTGTGGCACGACCTTGGGGGCGCACCTACCGTCGAGCTGTGACCACGACCACAGACCAGGCCCTCGAGGCCGAGCAGGGCGCCGTCCCCTCCTCGGACGCGGCCGCCACGACCCAGGCGGAGATCTCCGCCGAGATCGCGGAGATCAGCCAGTCCGTGGAGCAGGCCGGCGAGCCCGTCAACCAGCCGCTGCTGGGCTACGCCCCCTACCGCTCCAGCATTCTGCGCCACCCCACCAAGGACCCGCGCCACGCCGACCCGGAGGAGATCGAGCTCTGGACGCCGTGCTTCGGCCACTCCGAGGTCGACCCGCTCGAGGCGAACCTCACCATCGGCGCCCATGCCGGGACGAACTCGACCTACGCCGGTGAGCCGCTCGGGGAGCGCATCACCGTCTCCGGCCGCATCGTCGACGGCGACGGTCGTCCCGTCGTCGGCCAGCTCGTCGAGATCTGGCAGGCGAACGCCGCGGGCCGCTACGTCCACAAGCACGAGCAGCACCCGGCGCCGCTCGACCCGAACTTCGTCGGTGTCGGCCGCTGCATCACCGGCGCCGACGGCTCCTACCACTTCCAGACGATCAAGCCGGGCCCCTACCCGTGGGGCAACCACGTGAACGCCTGGCGCCCGGCGCACATCCACTTCTCCGTCTTCGGGCGCGCGTTCACCCAGCGCCTCGTGACGCAGATGTACTTCCCGGGCGACCCGCTCTTCGCACTCGACCCGATCTACCAGTCGATCACGGACCAGAAGGCCCGGGACGCGCTGGTCGCGACGTACGACCACGACCTGACCGCGCCGGAGTACAGCATGGGCTACAACTGGGACATCGTCCTGACCGGTCCCGCGCGGACCTGGACCGAGCAGGAGGACAACCGATGACGACGCTGCTCCCGACCCCCGGCCAGACCGTCGGGCCGTTCTTCGGCCAGGCACTGCCGTACGACGGCGACTCCACCCTCGTGCCCGCCGGCCGCGCCGACGCGATCCGCCTCCACGGGTGGGTGCGCGACGGCCAGGGCCAGCCGGTGCCGGACGCCATGATCGAGATCTGGCAGGCCGACGCCGAGGGCACGATCGTGCAGCAGGAGGGCTCCCTCCACCGCGACGGCTGGACGTTCACGGGCTGGGGCCGGGCCGCGACCGACCTCACCGGCCACTACACGTTCTCCACCGTGGTTCCCGGGCCGACGGCCGAGGGCAAGGCGCCGTTCTTCGCGGTCGCCGTCTTCGCCCGCGGGCTGCTCGACAAGCTCTTCACCCGGATCTACCTGCCGGACCACCCGGCCAACGCCGGTGACCCGCTGCTCACCTCGCTCTCCGACGAGGAGCGCGCGACGCTCCTGGCGACGGCCGAGCCGACCGGGCTGCGGTTCGACGTCCACCTGCAGGGCGAGCAGGAGACCGTCTTCCTCCACCACCGGTGATAGACCTGCCTCGATGAACCTCTTGTGGCCGGGCGACGAGCGCGCCGGCGATCTCTTCTCCGATGCCGCCGTCCTCGCCGCCATGGTGCGGGTCGAGGAAGCGTGGCTCGACGCCCTGGTCGCCGGCGGGATCGCTCCCGCCGGCGCCCGCGCCGCACTGGCCGGGCTCGTCGGCCCGGCCGACGTCACGCAGCTCGCCGAGGGGGCCGAGGGCGGGGGGAACCCCGTCATCGGCCTCCTTCGGCTGCTCCGGTCGCGGCTCGGCGAGGGGGAGCCGGCGACCTGGCTCCACCGCGGCCTCACCAGCCAGGACACCGTCGACACCGCGCTCGTGCTCTGCCTGCGCGACTGCCTCGACCGCGTCACCGATGACGTCGCCGCCCAGGCGCGCGCGCTGGCGCGCCTCGCCGACGACCACCGCGCCACCGCGATGGCCGGGCGCACCCTCACCCAGCACGCCGTCCCGATCACCTTCGGCCTCAAGGCCGCCGGCTGGCTCGACGGGCTGCTCCTCGCCGACGCGCAGCTGCGCCGTTGCCGCGAGTCGCTGCCGTCGTACGCCGGCGGGGCGGCGGGCACCCTCTCCGCGGTCGTCGAGCTTGCCCGGGTGACGCCCGACCCGCAGGCGACCGCCCTGGCCGTCGTACGCCACCTGACGCAGGCGCTCGGCCTCGACGGTGGCGCCAACCCCTGGCACCCCAACCGCGGCGCCCTGACCCAGACCGCCGACGCCCTCGTCGGGCTCGCGGACGTCTGGGGCCGCATCGCGGGCGACGTCGCCCTGCTCGCGCGGCCCGAGATCGGCGAACTCGCCGAGCCGGCGGTCGCGGGGCGCGGCGGCTCCTCGACGATGCCTCACAAGAGCAACCCCGTCCTCTCCGTCCTGCTTGTCCGGCACGCCCGCTGGGCGCCCGCGGAGGCCGCCACGCTGCACGTCGCGGCGGGTTCCTATACCGACGAGCGGCCGGTCGGTTCCTGGCACGCCGAGTGGGACCCGCTGCGCCTGCTCGCCCGGCGCAGCGTCGTCGCGGCGTCCCAGGCCGCCGAGCTGCTCGCGGGCCTGCGCGTCGACGTCGAGCGGATGCGCGTCGGCGCCGACGAGGAGTCCCTGCGCGCCGAGCAGCAGACCATGGCCGGCCTGATCGGCCAGCCTCCCGCGCCCGACTACCTCGGGCTGTCCGACACCCTGGTGGACGCCGCTCTCGAGCGCGCGGCCCATGCCCAGAAGGAGCTCTCGTGACCATCCCCACCATCACCGCGGTCCAGCTCGCCGGTGACGCGACCCGGCCGCTGCTGGTCGTCGGGCCGTCGCTCGGCACCTCCGTGACGACGCTGTGGGGCGAGACCGCCGCGCTGCTCGGCGACCGGTTCCACGTCGTCGGCTGGGAGCTGCCCGGCCACGGCCGCGGCCTCCCGACGACTGAGCCGTTCACGGTCGCCGAGCTCGCCGCCGGGGTCCTCGTGACCGTCGACAAGATCCTCGCCGAGCGCGGTGAGGAGGGAGCCACGTTCGCCTACGCCGGCGACTCCGTCGGCGGGGCGACCGGTCTCCACCTCCTGCTCGATGCGCCCGGCCGGGTCAGCGCCGCGGTGCTCTGCTGCACCGGCGCGAAGATCGGCGAGGCCGAGAGCTGGCACGACCGCGCGGCCACGGTCCGCGCGTCGGGGACCCCGGTCATGGTGGCCAGCTCGGCCCAGCGCTGGTTCGGCCCCGGCTTCCTCGAGCGGTCGCCCGAGGAGGGCGGTGCGCTGCTCAACGCGCTCCGCGACACCGACATGGAGAGCTATGCGCTCGTGTCCGAGGCGCTGGCGTCGTACGACGTCCGCGACCGGCTCGCCGAGGTGACCGCCCCGGTGCTCACGATCGCCGGCGTCCACGACGTCGCCACCCCGCCCGCGTCACTGCGCGCGATCGCCGACGGTGTCGCGAACGGCCGGTTCGTCGAGCTCGACGGCGTCGGCCACCTTGCCCCGGCGGAGGCCCCGCGGGCCGTCGCGAGCCTGGTCGCGGCGCACGTCGGGGCAGCGGCCTCCGTCACCCGCGGCACCGCCACGTCTGGCACCGCGGCCGTCACCGGATCGGCCTATGACGCCGGCATGACGGTGCGCCGCGAGGTGCTCGGCGCCGAGCACGTCGACCGGGCGGGCGCGAAGATCACCGACGTCACCGCGGACTTCCAGGACTTCATCACCCGCTACGCCTGGGGCGGCATCTGGACGCGCCCCGGACTCGACCGGCGCAGCCGGTCGGTGGGCGTGCTCACCGCGCTCGTCGCCGGCCGTCACTTCGAGGAGCTCGAGTTCCACCTGCGCGCCGCGCTGCGCAACGGGCTCACCAAGGAGGAGATCGTCGAGGTCCTCCTCCAGACGGCGGTCTACGTCGGCGTCCCCGCGGCCAACACGGCCTTCGGCGTCGCCAACCGGGTCCTCAACGAGGCTTGACCCCCCGGCAACGACACAGCCCCGCGCTCATCGAGCGCGGGGCTGTTCGCTGCACTGGGGTCAGTGGATGGCCGTGTCCGGCGTGAGCTGAGCCTCGACGTCCTCGTCACCGAGGTCGGCGACGTAGTCCGCGCGCTTGGTGCGGTCGACGCCGTCCGGGACCTTGAGCGCCTTGAAGACCAGCGTCAGCACGACGGCGACGAGCACGTTGAGGATGAACGCCGTGACGGCGATGTAGATCCCCGTCTGCGTGCCCGGGAAGTTGTGCACCGAGCCGCCGAAGTGCGCCTGCGTCGGCGACGGCGTGTCATAGGCGACCCACGTGCCGTAGACCATCGCCGCCGCCCAGCCGGCCAGCAACGCCCACCGGTGGAACCAGCGGGTGTAGAGACCCGCGACGATCGCCGGGAATGTCTGCAGGATCCAGACGCCACCGAGCAGCTGCAGGTTGATCGCGAAGGTCTTGCTCATCGCGAGCACGAAGACCAGCGCGCCGACCTTCACCACCAGCGACACCAGCTTGGCGACCTTCGCCTCTTCGGCCGGCTCCGCCGCCGGGCGGAAGAACGCCTTGTAGATGTTGCGGGTGAAGAGGTTGGCCGCCGCGATGGACATGATCGCCGCCGGGACGAGCGCGCCGATGACGATCGCGGCGTACGCCACGCCGGCGAACCACGACGGGAACTGGTCCTCCATCAGCTGCGGGATCGCGAGCTGCGCGTTCGGCGGGTTGCCGACCTTCACGGCCGCCGCCACCGCGACGAAGCCGAGGAGGGCGAGCAGACCGAGCAGGAAGGAGTACGCCGGCAGGAGGCTGGCGTTGCGCCGGATGACGTTGCGGTTCTTCGTGGAGAGCACACCGGTGACCGAGTGCGGATACATGAAGAGCGCCATCGCGGAGCCGAGCGCGAGCGAGCCGTAGGCCCACTGGCCGACGCCGGTCGCCGGGTAGGTCGCCTTCGGCGACGCGGCCTTGGACGCGATCGCGTCGGCGTTCTGGGTGTTGAAGTCGTTGAAGCCGCTCTTGACGACGTCGAAGATGTGGCCCCAGCCGCCGAGCTGGTGGGGGATGTAGATGACCGCCACGATGATCACGATGTAGATCAGCGTGTCCTTGACGAACGCGATCAGCGCCGGCGCCCGCAGACCCGAGGAGTAGGTGTAGGCGGCGAGGATGACGAACGCGACGAAGAGCGGCAGGTCCTTCATGAACCAGTTGTCACTGCTGGACTTCAGGCCCATGACGTCGAGGACCACCTGCATGCCGACGAGCTGCAGCGCGATGTAGGGCATCGTCGCGACGATGCCGGTCACGGCGATCGCGAGGCCGAGCCCCTTGCTGCCGTACCGGCCCTCGACGAAGTCCGCCGGCGTCACGAAGCCGTGCCGGTGGCTCACCGACCACAGCCGCGGCAGGAAGGCGAAGACCATCGGGTAGATGACGATCGTGTAGGGAACCGCGAAGAAGCCGGTGGCCGAGCCCGCGAAGAGGGTCGCCGGCACGGCGATGAAGGTGTAGGCCGTGTAGATGTCGCCACCGATGAGGAACCAGGCGATGAACGTCCCGAACCCGCGGCCGCCCAGGCCCCACTCGTCGAGACTGCCCATGGACTTCGCGCGCCGCCACCGGGCGGCCGCGAAGCCCATCACCGTGACGATGAGGAAGAGGAAGAGGAAGACGCCGAACGCCACGCCGTTCATCGGGGCCCCTCCCCACGCTGGCCACGGGCGGCCCGGTCACGCCGGAACGCCTCCTTGGCGATGAAGTAGGCGCCGCTCGTCATGAGCGCGGCCCACAGGACCAGGACGAACTGGAACCAGAAGAAGAACGGGAACCCCCACAGGGTCGGGGTCTCCTTGGCGTACACCGGCACCAGCAGTGGGGGCACTGCTGCCAGGACGAGGAGCACCCCGACGACGGCCCATAGGCCGGTACTTCGGGCTGGCATGGACGAACCTCCGAGTCGAGACGACGAATCCGGACAAGCGGCGTGACAATAGTCACGGATCCTTGAATTGTCGCGACCGGGGGTCGGATTCAGCCCTCCGACGCGCCGCCCCCGTCGCCGTCCTCGTCCGCGTCCGAGCCGGCCAGGATCCCGTAGAGCCGCTTCCGCGTCTGGGCGAGTACGCCGGCGGCGGCCTGCCGCTGAGCCGGAGTGCCGCTCGTCGCGACCTGCCAGATCGCGGGCAGCGCCTGGGCGATCTCCGCCTTCAGCGGGTCGTCACCGCGACCACCCTCGGCCGGACGGTCGAACGGCTGCCAGACCGCGGCCAGCTCGTCGGCGTGGTCGGCGACGTAGCGCCGGCCGCGCTCGGTGAGCCGGATCGCCCGGCGGCCGTGCTCCTCGTCGGACTCGACGAGGCCCTCGTCCTCGAGCTGCTGGATGGTCGGGTAGACCGACCCGGGGCTGGGGCGCCACGCGTTGTCGCTGCGCTCCGCGATCTGCTGGATCACCTGGTAGCCGTTGATCGGCTCGCCGCCCTCGGCCGCCCGGGCGAGGACGTCGAGGATCGCGTGGCGCACGTCGCCGCGGCGGACGCGCGGACCGCCGCGCCGGCCTCCTCGGCCCCCGAACTCGCGGCCCCACTCGGCCCACGGCCCGCCCGGGCCGCCGCCCCACGGTCCACCCGGGTGGTGGCGCCATCCCTGTCGACGGCCCGCACGGCCGCCCTTGTCGTCGTTGTCGAACCTGTCGAATCGTTGCTGTCGCACGATCTCTCCTTTTGATCACTCTATCGCGACCGTTCGCGATATATCGTGATCGTACGTGAAGCGCAGTCTTGGCACAAGCCCGCGACGCCAGGAGCCAGGTCAGGCCGGTGTCACGAGGCCAGCCAGGCGGCGTACGCCTCGAACGTGAACGGCCGGCCGAGGAAGTCCGCGACCAGATCCGCGGCGTCCTTCTCGCCTCCGCGGGCGAGGATCGTGTCGCGGTATCGCCCGGCGATCTCCGGGTCGAAGAGGTCGTCGGCGTTGAACGCGCTGAAGAGGTCCTTCGCAATCACGAGGGACCACATGTAGGTGTAGTAGGCCGAGGTGTAGCCGCCCAGATGGTTGAAGGCGGCGAAGAAGTGGGTGTCCTCGAGGTAGGGCCACGGCGAGTACGCAGCCTGCAACTCGACCATCCGCGCGGTGAGGTCCTCGGGCCGCTCGGTGTGGAACCAGTAGGACACCGCGGCGTAGAACATCTGCGTGCGCGCCAGGTAGCCCTTGCCGAAGTCGTCGGCCGCGCGCATCCGCTCGACCAGCTCGACCGGGATCGGCTCGCCTTCGGCGTTCGTGGCGAAGGTCCGCAGGACGTCGGCGTCCCAGGCCCACTCCTCGAGCATCTGCGACGGCGCCTCGACGAAGTCCCACTCGGTCGCGACCCCGGAGAAGCGCGCCCACTCGCCCTGGCCGCCGAGCACGTGGTGGACCAGGTGGCCGAACTCGTGGAAGAGCGTCACGACATGGTCGTGCTCCATGAGGCCACGCGAGAAGTTGCACACCAGGACACCCTCGGCGAGCTGCTTGTCCTTGACGCCGGTCGCGAGGTCGAACTGCGCGGCGTGCTTGTATTTGCCCTCGCGGGGGTGGAGGTCGAGGTAGATCCGACCAAGCCGCCGCCGTGCCTCGCCCTCGCCGCGCACGACGTCGTACACCGCGACGTCCTCGTGCCAGGTCTGCGCGTCGGTGACCGGCTCATAGTCGACGCCGAAGAGGCGGCCGGTGACGTCGAGGAGCCCCTGGCGCACCTTCGGGAAGTCGAAGTAGGTGCGCACCAGCTGGGAGTCGACGTCGAGCTGCTCCTTGCGGACCAGCTCCTCGTAGTAGAGCGAGTCGGCGGCCGTGATCGCGGCGGCGCCCGGCACGTCCTGGCGGTAGCGGGTGAGCAGCACGTCGAGGTCGCGCTTCATCGGCGCCTCGGCCGCGGCCGCGATCTTGTCGATGAACGCCGGGATCGCCTCCCCCGAGCCGATCATCTTCACCTCGGCGTCGTAGGAGGCCCAGTCGGGGTAGCCCACCAGCGTCGCCAGCTCGTGGCGGAGCGCGAACATCTCGCGCAGCACCGGCTCGTTGTGGGGCCACCCGCGCTCGAGCGAGGCGACGGTGACCCGGTGGCGTACGTCGGCGTCGTGGACGAACATCCGGGCCGGGAGCGCGTCGGGGTAGTCGGTCGTGACCGTGACCAGCCCGTCGTCACCGGCGGGGTGGGCCTCGAGCCAGTCGGCCGGCATCCCGGCCAGCCGCTCGGGCTCGACCCGGACGGTGCGCACGTCGTCGCGGATGACCCGGGCGAACTCCTGGTCGAGCTCGGTGAGGCGCTCGTTGATCTGCGCCAGCCGCGCACGGGTCGCCTCGTCGCGGTCGACGCCGGCCCGCCGGAAGTCCTGGAGCGTCTTGGCGAGGAAGCGGGCGGCCAGCGGGTCGAGGCGCTCGGTCTCCGCGGTGGGAAGACCGGCGAAGACGGCGTACAGCTCGGCGTCCTGGCTCAGCTCGGTGCGCAGCCGGTCGACCGCGGCCTCGGTGTCCTCGCAGGTCGTGCGCACCGCCTCGAGCGGGTGGACGTTGGCCAGCAGCGACGCCATCCCGGCGAGACTGCCGAGCGCGAGCATCGCGTCGTCCCAGGCCCGCAGCACTCCGAGCGCGTCCACGCCGGCGGGGTCCTGCGCCGTGCTCGTGAGCGACTCGGCCGCCGCCCGGACGTCGGCCAGCGTCGCGCGCGTGCGCTCCTGGATCCAGGCCTCGGCGGAGGCGGCATCGGGCAGGGTCAGCGGGGCAGGCTGGGGCATGGGCACAGACTGCCACGGGTGGCCCAGGCTCAGCGCGCGAGTTGATCGCGCCGGCGGGCGAGGTAGGCCCGCTCGGCCGCATTGCCGGCGAGCTCGATCGCCCGGTCGTACGCCGCCCGCGACTGTGCCGAGCGGCCCAGCCGCCGCAGCAGGTCCGCGCGGGTGGCGTGGAAGGCGTGGTAGTCCGCCAAGGCGTCGCCGAGCCGGTCGACGAGGACCAGGCCCACCTCGGGCCCGTCCAGCTCGGCGACCGCGATGGCCCGGTTGAGCCGGACGACCGGCGACGGGTCGACCACGACGAGCTGGTCATAGAGCGCGACGACCTGGGACCAGTCGGTGTCGCGGGCGTCGAACGCGTCGGTGTGGACGGCGTTGATCGCGGCCAGGATCTGGTAGCGACCCGGCCGCTCGCCCCCGCGTGCCACCGCGGCCAGCCGCTCCCGCACGAGGGCGTGACCCTCGGCGATGAGAGCGCGGTCCCAAGCACCGCGGTCCTGCGCGGCGAGCGTGACCAGCTCACCGGTGACCGAGACCCGGGCGCGACGCCGGGCGTCGGTGAGCAGCATGAGGGCGAGCAGCCCCGTCACCTCACCCTCGTCGGGAAGCAGCGTGCGGAGCAGGCGACCCAGACGGATCGCCTCGTCGGTGAGCTCGACGCGCACCGGGTCCTGGTCACGGCCCGAGGCGAGGTAGCCCTCGTTGAACACCAGGTAGACGACCGCGAGCACGGCGCCGAGCCGGTCGCGCAGGTCCGCCTGCGTCGGCACCCGGAACGGGATGCGGGCGGCCTTGATCTTCCCCTTCGCGCGGGTGATGCGCTGCGCCATCGTCGTCTCCCGGACGAGGAACGCGTGCGCGATCTCCGGGACGGTCAGCCCGGCGACCAGGCGGAGCGTGAGAGCGACCCGCGCCTGCGGCGCGAGCGCCGGGTGGCAGCAGGTGAAGATCAGCCGCAGCCGGTCGTCGTCGACGACGCCGAGGGGGTCCGCGGGGTGGTCCGACAGCATCTGGGCCTCCCGCTGCTTGTCATCGCGCTTGCTCTCGCGCCGGATCCGGTCGATCGCCTTGCGGTTGGCGGTCATGGTGAGCCAGGCCGGCGGGTTGGCCGGGACGCCGTCCGCCGGCCAGCGCTCGACGGCGACGGCGAAGGCCTCGGCCGCGCTCTCCTCGGCGATGTCGAGGTCGCCGAAGCGGCGGGCCAACGCGCCGACCAACCGGGCCCACGCCTCCCGGTGGGCCCGGGTGATCGCCTCCTCGACGACGGCGTCGGTCACGACTCGAGCAGGGCCTTGAAGGACTCCTCGGTCTGGAAGGGCCGCACCTCGACCTTGCCCCGACAGGCCTTCGACCCCTCGGCCGCGAGGCGGAGCGCGACGTCGAGGTCGGGAGCCTCGATGACCCAGAAGCCACCGATGAACTCCTTCGACTCGGCGTACGGCCCGTCGCTGATCACCACCTCGTCACCCAGGCCGTCGACGACGGTGGCCGTGGTCGCCTGCTCGAGCCCGTCGGCGAAGACGAAGTAGCCCTCGCGCTCGAGCTTCTCGTTGAACGCTCCGGTGTCGGCGAACGCCTGGAGCATCTCCTCCTTGCCGGCGTAGCCGCCGAAGCGCGCACGCTCGGCCGGCTCCCACACGGACAACATGTATCTGGGCATGTCTGTCTCCTTCGGTTTCGTCAGTCTTGGCCTCGTCAGGGCTCAGGCCTCGGGCCCGGCCTGGAGGAACCGCTCCGGGATCTCGAAGCGGGCGGAGAACGGGTGCACCTCCTGCGGCCACTCCAGCGCGACCGCCAGCCGGCCCGCCCAGTAGCGCGCCGCGGCCTCATCGGGCACGTCCACGACACAGAAGCCACCGAGGTGCTCCTTGGTCTCGACGTAGGGCCCGTCGGTGAAGACCGGCTGCCCGTCCACGGACTCGACGCTGAACAGGGCGGTCGAGGCATCGATGCCGCCGTTCGTGTAGACGAAGACGCCGGCGGCGACCATCTCCTCGATCACGGCCCGGCTACGTCTGCTCTTCTCGCGCAGCTGGTCCAGCGTGTGTTCGGGCACCCACTCGTCGTTGAAGGCGATGAGGTATTCAGCCATGGCTCCTCCGTGTCGCTGCGGCAGCCCCTGCGGCCGCCTCTCGATGACTCCACGAACGCGGTCGCGTCGATACGACAGCCTCACGAATTTTTCTTCCGCCCGCCATGGGCGGGACAATTCGTTAGGCTGGGTAACCAAGATCAGGGCCCCACCGCCGAGTGCCCTAGAGGAGCAACAGCAGTCGTGAGTGTGTCCGGAGCCCTCCGCAGCATCGTCGCCGATACCCGGCCGCTGCAGAACTCCCACTTCCGTCGCCTGTGGATCGCCCAGATCATCACCATGATCGGCGCCCAGCTGACGGTCGTGGCGGTTCCCGCCCAGATCTACGCCGACACCGGCTCGTCGGCGTACGTCGGACTCACCGGAGTCTTCGGGCTCGTCCCGCTCGTCGTCTTCGGTCTGTACGGCGGCGCGCTGGCCGACCACCTCGACCGACGGCTCCTCATGGTGATCAGCACCGTCGGCCTCATCGTCTCGAGCGGCCTCTTCTTCGCGCAGTCCCTGCTCGGCTCCAACGTCTGGGTACTGCTGTGCCTCTTCGCCGTGCAGCAGGCGTTCTTCGCGATCAACCAGCCGACCCGCTCCGCGATCCTGCCGAAGCTGCTCCCCGCCCACCTCCTGCCGGCGGCCAACTCGCTGTCGATGACCGTCTTCCAGGCCGGCGCCATCGCGGGCCCGCTCGTCGCCGGCGTGCTGATCCCGGTCACGGGCTACACCTGGCTCTACGCGATCGACACCGTGACGCTGTTCGCGACGTTGTACGCCGTCGTCCTCCTCCCCAGGCTGCCCGTCGAGGGGGCGCAGGTCGGCACCCCGGGCCTGAAGTCGGTCTTCGAGGGGTTCGCCTACCTGCGCCACCAGCCGGTGCTGCTGATGTCGTTCGTCGTCGACCTCATCGCGATGATCTTCGGCATGCCGCGCGCGCTCTTCCCCGAGATCGCGCACGTCAGCTTCCACGGGCCCGAGGACGGCGGCATCGCCTTCGCCCTGCTCTTCGCGGCGATCCCCGCCGGCTCGGTGATCGGCGGCGTCTTCAGCGGCTGGATCTCACGCGTCGAGGCGCAGGGCCGGGTCGTGCTGTGGTGCATCACCGTCTGGGGGCTCGGCATCACGGGCTTCGGCCTGACCGTCTTCCTCGCCGGCCACCTCACCGGGTTCATGCTCGCCCTCGGCCTGCTCTTCATGGTGATCGCCGGTGCCGGCGACGTGGCCTCGGCCGCGATCCGCAGCGCGATCCTCCAGACGGCCGCCGACGACAGCGTCCGTGGACGCCTGCAGGGCGTCTTCACCGTCGTCGTGGCGGGCGGCCCCCGCATCGCCGACGTCCTGCACGGTGGTGCCGCCGCGCTGGCCGGCACCGCGGCCACGACGACCGGCGGCGGTGTCCTCGTCGTCGCAGGCATGGTCGTGTGCGCCATCGCGGTGCCGTCGTTCGTGCGCTACCGGGTCTCGCGGCTGAGCGTCGAGACCGAGGGCGCCACCACGAGCGCCTGACGCCGCCCGGCGGCCTACACCAGGCCGCGCACGTAGGCCGCCTGGCCGACGTGTTGGGTGTCGTCGTTGACGACGCTCACGAGCCGGACACCGAGCGTGACCGGCGGATCCCAGCGAGTGTCGACGACCTTGTCCAGGTCCGCCTCGGTCAGGGTGTCGAGGTAGGCGACGGTCGCCTCGTGGGTCGCGGTGAGGTACGCCGTCAGCAGCTCGGCGCTCGCGACGACCCGGCCCACCTCGTCGGTGGTCATGCCGTAGCCGGTCGCGCGCCTGTCGAACGGCAGGCCGAACCTTTCCTCGAAGCCTTGGGCGGTCCACACCTGCTCCGTCTCGGCCACGTCCGCGACATGGTCGTCCTGCACGCGGGCGAGGTGCCACACCAGCCACGCGATGGTGTTGGCGTCGGGGCCGACCCGGTAGGTCAGCTGTTCCTCGGTGAGGCCGTCGACGACCGCCGTACCGCTCTCGAGAATGCGCCCGAAGGCGTCCTTCAGCAGCTCTGCAGGGGTCATGCGTGTCACGTTACGCCGCACGCCAACGGGTACCGGCGCGTCATGACGAACTTCGGCTACACCCTGATGACCGAGCAGAGCGGTCCGCGCGAGCTCGTCTCCTACGCGGTGGCCGCCGAGCGCGCCGGCTTCGACTTCGAGGTGTCGAGCGACCACTACTCGCCGTGGCTGACCGAGCAGGGGCACTCGCCGTACGCCTGGGCCACGCTGGGCGCGGTCGCGCAGGCGACGGAGCGGGTCGGGCTGATGACCTACGTGACCTGCCCGACGATGCGTTACCACCCGGCCGTCGTCGCGCAGAAGGCTGCCACGCTCGGACTGCTCTCCGACAACAGGTTCACGCTCGGGCTCGGCAGCGGCGAGAACCTCAACGAGCACACCATCGGCGAGGGCTGGCCCGCCCTCCAGAGTCGCCACGAGATGCTCATGGAGGCGATCGAGATCATCCGTGCGCTTCACGAGGGCGACCTGGTCACCTTCCGCGGGGAGCACTTCGCGGTCGACTCCGCGCGGGTCTGGGACCTGCCCGAGGAGCCCGTCCGGATCGGTGTCGCCGTGGCCGGCGAGCGCGCGGTCGGGGACCTCGCACCCCTGGCCGACGACCTCATCGCGGTCGAGCCGGACCCGGACCTCGTCGACCTGTGGAACGCCTCCGCCGGCACGACCAAGATCGGTCCGACCGAGGCGGACGGCGGCCGGGCCATCGGCCAGATCCCGATCTGCTGGGACCCCGACGAGGAGGCCGCCGTCGCGCGGGCCCATGCGCAGTTCCGCTGGTTCGGTGGCGGCTGGGACGTCAACGCCGACCTGCCGACGACCGCGGGCTTCTCGGCGGCGACCCAGTTCGTCCGTCCCGACGACGTTGCCGCCGCGATCCCGTGCGGTCCCGACCTCGACAAGATCGTCGAGGCGGTGTCGGCCTACTGGCACGCGGGCTTCACCGACGTCGCGCTCGTCCAGATCGGCGACGAGGGTCAGCAGCGGTTCCTCGACGAGGCCGCCGGGCCGCTGCTCGCGAAGCTGCGAGCGGCCGCGCCTGCGTAGCCGGGCGAGCGTCGCGCAGCGCTCAGCGCGCAGCGCTCAGCGCGCAGCGCGTCACCTGGTCTCTCAGCCGGTGTCGGCGGTGGTGATGGTGGTGGTGGTGGTGGTGCCGCCGTGGTGTCGGAGGTAGAGGGCTCCGTGGGGGCTGGGCTCGACCCGCTCCAGCGGTACCACGGTCTGCAGGTTGTCCACCGCGACCAGCCCGGTGCCCTCCCCGGGAGACAGGTGGCAGTACAGGTGCACCACCCGCGCGACCCCGCCGGCCTGGCCGGCGGTGTCATGCCCATGTCCCTGGCGTTCAGCGCGTGACGAAAGCGCCCCGGTCGAGGACCAGCCGGCCGTCGGTCCTCACCACCCGGAAGCGGTGCTCGGGTCCGTCACCCCACACCTCGATGAGCAGCGCGTCCCCCGGCAGGACCGGCGCACTGAACCGACCGCGGAGCGAGCCGAACCGCGCCGGGTCGCCGCCGGCCAGCTCCGTCAGTAGCCGGCGGGCGACGACGCCGTACGTGCACATGCCGTGCAGGATCGGCCGGTCGAACCCCGCCCGGCCGGCGAACGCCGGGTCGGTGTGCAGCGGGTTGTGGTCCCCCGAGAGCCGATAGAGCAGCGCCTGGTCCGGACGGGTGCTGGCGTGGAGGACGAGGTCGGGCTCGCGTTCCGGCAGGCGCCAGGGATCGCTCGGGCCCTTGACCCCGAAGCCACCCTCCCCGCGGATGAACACGGCCGAGCGGCTGACCACCGTCGGTGCGTCCTCCGGGTCGTCCGGCAGCCGGCCGAACGCCTCTGTCACCACCAGCGCCCCCGACCCCTTGTCATAGATGCCGGCGAGCCGGGTCGTCACGTCCATGGTCCCCGCCGCCGGAAGCGGCCGGGCGAGCGCGACCGACTGCTCGGCATGGACCAGGAAGGCCGGGTCGAAGGAGCCGAACGAGATCCGTGGCCGCGCCGAGCCATCGGCGGGCGGCCGGAACTGCGTGAGGATCGCGCCGAACGTCGGCAGCACGCGCTGCTCCACGCCCGCGGTGTTCTCGGTCGTGTAGGCAAGCTCTGCGAGCGGGTCGTCCTGCCCTGCACCGACGCCGAGGGCGTAGAGCAGTGCGTCGTCGGCGGACCACGCGACCGTCGTCGGACCGATCGACGAGCCGACCGCGTCGAGATTCATCGGCATGGCTACCTCCAGCTGATGAGGGCGTCGAGCGCCTCGACCTGGGAGCCGCGGACGAGGAGCGGGTTGATCTCGAGGGACTCCAGTCGGTCGCCGAGTCGGCCCGCCAGGTCGGCCACCGCCACGATCGCGTCGGCGACGGCGTCGAGATCGACCTTCTCGGTGCCGCGGGCACCTGCGAACAGCTGCGCGCCCCGCAGCTCCCGTAGCGCGGCGAGCACCTCCGTGCGGCCCACCGGCAGGACGCGCAGCGCGGTGTCGCGCAGCACCTCGACCCAGACACCACCCAGCCCGACGGCCAGCACCGGTCCCCAGACCGGGTCGCGGACGATCCCGACCAGGAGCTCGACGCCGCTCTCCCGCATCGGCTGCACGGTCGCACCCTGCACCATCGCGCCGGCACCCTCCCCCGCGGCCACCACGGCGGCGTACGCCTCCCGGACGGCGTCCTCGGTGGCGAGTCCGAGGCGTACGCCGCCGATGTCGCTCTTGTGCGCGACGTCCGCGGCAAGCTTGAGCACGACCGGGAAGCCGAGCCGAGCCGCCACCTCGACGGCCTCGTCGGGCGAGGTCACCAGCTCCTGGGGTACGACGGGCACGCCGTGCGCGGCGAGGAAGCCGGCCGCCTCGTGCTCGGCCCACGTGCCACGGCCGCCCTCGACCTCGAGCGGCAGCACGGCCGGGGGCGGCGTGACGACCTCCTCGGCGGCACGTGCGTACGCCGACCAGGTCACCGCGCGACCGAGGGCCGACATGGCGTGGTGGATGCCGCCGAGCACCCCCGGGAAGCCGACCTCCGACGCGACCCTCCGCCCGAACGGGGTGACGTCGACCAGCGTGTTGCCCATGACCACGACCGGCTTGCGGCATGCCCGGATCGCCTCGGCGGTCCCGCGGGCCATCTCCAGCACGAGTGCGGGGTCCGGCGGCTCGTCGCGGGGAAGCTCGGTGGCGAGCACGATCACGTCGACCCCGGGGTCGTCGTCGACGACCGTGAGCGCATCGCGCAGCAGACCGGTGTTGACGAGGATGTAGCCGGTGACGTCGAGCGGATTCTGCACGGTCGCGAAGGCGGGTACCACCTGGCGCAGCCGCTCCACGGTCGTCGGCGCGAAGTCCGGGATCTCCAGCCCCTCGTCCTCCGCGCGGTCGGCCGCGATCTCGCACGCCCCTCCCGACGGCGTCACGAAGCCGAGCCGGTTGCCAGGCAGAGGACCGGTCTCGGCCAACAGGCCCGCGGTCATGATGAGGTCCTCGAGGCAGTCGACCCGGATCACGCCGTACTGCTTGAAGACGGCGTCGACCACACGGTCGTCGCCGACGAGCGAGCCGGTGTGGGCCTTGGCGACCGTCTCCCCCTTCTGGCTGCGGCCCACCTTCAGGGCGACGACGGGTTTCCCGGCGAGCAGGGCCTCCCGCGCCGCGGCGAGGAACTCCTCGGGATGCCGGATCGACTCGACGAAGAGCGTGATGACCAACGTGTCGGGATCACGGATGAGATAGCGCATCACGTCCGTCATCGACATCATCGCCTCGTTGCCCATCGACACCAGGAGACTGATGCCGATGTTGCGCGCCTGGGCGAAGCCCAGGACCGCGCTGGCCAAGGCCCCGCTCTGGAGCACGACACCGACCGGTCCGCCGAGCAGCGGGCTCGGGATCGCGAGCCCGTACGGCGTGATGCGGCGCGCCGCGTTGATGAAGCCGTTGCCGTTCGGGCCGAGGATCATGAGGCCGCGCCGGCGTGCCAAGGCCACGACCTCCGCCTCGAGCCGGGCGCCGTCGGGGCCGACCTCGCCGAATCCCGACGTCAGGACGACGGCGGAGCCGATGCCCCGGTCCGCGACCTTCTCCAGCACGTCGAGGACCGCGTCGGTCGGCACCATCACGAAGGCGAGGTCGACGCCGTCGGGGAGGTCCGCGATCGCGGCGTACGCCTGTTGACCGTGGACCACGCCGCCCCTCGGGTTGACGAGGTGGACCGGCCCCGTGAAGCCGTGGGTGAGCAGGTTGAGATAGGTGCTCGAGGACCACTTCGACTTCTCGGTCGCTCCGATGAGCGCGATGGCGCGCGGGTTGAAGAGCGCCTCGACCTGTTGCGCGGTCACCCGATCTCCCCGAGCCTCGCGTGGCCCTTGAGCAGGTTGCGCGCGATGGTGCGCCGCTGGATCTCGTCGGTCCCCTCGAAGATCCTCAGGAGCCGGAGCTCGCGGTACCAGCGCTCGACGGGCAGCTCCTTGGTGTAGCCCATGCCGCCGTGGATCTGCAGGACCCGGTCGACGACCTGGTTGGCCATCAGTCCTCCCGACAGCTTGGCGATCGAGGAGGCATGCCGGTTGTCCTGACCCTGCTGCAGCTGCCACGCAGCACGCAGGGTGAGGAGCTTGACCGCCTCGATCTCGACGTGAGAGTCGGCGATCTGCCACTGGATGGCCTGGTAGTCGGCGATGGGATGCCCCATCGAGACCCGGTTCTTGGCGTGCTCGACGGCCATCTCCAGGAGTCGCTCCGCCGCGCCGATCGCGCCCGCCGGGATCATGAACCGGCCGTTGCCGATCCACTGCATGGCCAGACCGAATCCGTTGCCCTCCTCGCCGAGGATGTTGCGCGAGGGCACGCGGACGTTCTCGAAGACCAGCGAGGCCGGTCCCCACTCCCCCATCGTCGGGATCGGCTCGGACTTCCAGCCCATGTCGCGGTCGACGAGGAAACAGGTGACCCCGCCGTCCGCACCCTTCTCGGGATCGGTCACCGCGAAGACCATGACGAAGTCGGCCTCGTTGCCGTTCGTGATGAAGATCTTCTCGCCGGTGATGAGCCAGTCGTCGCCGTCGCGTACGGCGCGAGTGCGGATGTTGCGCGCGTCCGAGCCGGCACCGGGCTCGGTGATGGCGAAGCAGCTGCGCCGCTCGCCGTTGATCGTCGGGATGAGGTACTCCTGCTTCTGCGCGTCGGTCCCGGCGTAGAGGATGTTGTCGGCCGTGCCGCCGAAGCGGAACGGCACGAACGTCCTGCCGGTCTCCATGGCGGTGATCGCCGACATCACCGGGCCGAGGTCCGCCCCGCCGTACTCCTCAGGGGTGTTGATCCCCCACAGGCCGGAGGCCTTGGCCTTCTGCTGAAGCTCCTTGAGCTGGCCATCCTCGAGCCCCGGCAGACCGGCCCGCTCGTTGCGGAGGACCTGGTCCTCGAGCGGCATCACCTCCCGCCGGATGAAGGCCCGGACGGTGTCGCGGATGTCGCGCTCCTCGTCGGAGAGGGAGAAGTCGATCACGGTGAGGTCCTTTCGGGTGGGGTCAGGCGCGCGGGCCACCGGCGACGTAGACGACCTGACCGGTGACGTACGACGTGTCCTCGCTGCAGAGCACCGAGACGACGCCGGCGATGTCCTCGGGCCGTCCGGTACGACGCAGCGGGATCTGCTGCTCCGCGTTGTGCTTCATGGCCTCGAAGTCGACGCCGACGCGAGCAGCGGTCGCCTTCGTCATGTCGGTCTCGATGAAGCCCGGCGCGACCGCGTTGACGTTGATGTTGAACGGTCCGAGCTCGATGGCGAGGGCCTTGGTGAAACCCTGCAGACCGGCCTTCGCCGAGGAGTAGTTGGCCTGGCCCCGGTTGCCGAGCGCCGAGGTGCTGGAGAGGTTGACGATCTTGCCCCAGCGGTTGGCCACCATCGTCTTCTGCGCCTCGCGGGCCCACAGGAAGCTCCCCCGCAGGTGGACGCCCATGACCGCCTCCCAGTCCGCGAGCGACATCTTGAAGAGCAGGTTGTCGCGGATCAGGCCGGCGTTGTTGACCAGGATGTCGAGCGAGCCCGCCTCGGTGACGATGCGCTCCGCCGCCGCCTGCACCGCGGCCTCGTCCGAGACGTCGCACCCGACCCCGAGCGCGTTCCCTCCGCCCTCGACGATCGCGTCGACGGTCTCCTTGGTCTGCGCCTCGTCGAGGTCGACGACGGCGACGACCGCGCCGTCGGCCGCGAGCCGTCGGGCCGTCGCCGCCCCGATCCCGCGCGCCGAGCCGGTGACCACCGCGACCCTGCCGCGCAGGTCCGTCATGCCAACTCCCCGGTCGGCGCGGTCTCGGTCGCGGCCTCGCCCGTGCGTGGCCCGGGGACGAGGCCGCCCAGGTCGGCCTCGACGGTGGACGTGGCGACCTGCCGGGCCTTCCAACGACCCGAGAGGAGCGGGATGGTCGGCAGATAGACGACGATGCCGATCAGGCTGACGACCCACCACGTCCGCCACCCGCTCTCGGTGCCGACCACATGCGGCATCACCGCGGAGACGACCATGAGGACGAGCCGCTGGACGGTGCCGAAGATCGCCATCCCGGCGGCCACCCGGCTCGGGTCGATGTCCTCCGCCGTCTCGCTGATGGCCGCCAGCCACGGCGAGAAGCCACACGCGACGACGGCTCCCATCACGACGAGGATGACGGTCATCGCGGCCTGGCTGACGTGGTGCCCGAGAACCAGCGTGAACACCAGGGTGGCTGCGAACATCATCACGGCACCGGCGGCGATGAAGGGCTTCCGGACGCGCAGCCAGTCGGAGAGACCGCCCCACATCAGCGCCGCGAGCACGTTGACCAGCCAGAACAGCGACATCATGTCGTTGGCCGTCGACAGCGTGAACCCGAACATCGACTCCAGGTAGAGCGGGAAGAGCGACACCGCGGCGTAGTAGATGAGCAGGTAGAGCGAGACGCCCAGGCAGGGGATGACGAGCCGCACGGGGAAGCGGTCGGCCAGCGTGAGCCGGCCTGACGGCGTACCCGACCCCGTGGACACCTCGAGCTCGTTCCTGTCCGCCTCGACGACGATCTCGTTGCGCAGCTGGGGCGCCAGGTCCCGCAGGAGTACGGCGGAGACGGCCCACACCACCAGCGCACTGACCGCCGCGACGGTGTAGAGGTCGCGCCAGCCATGGCCGCCGGCCAGCATGTGACCGGCCACCTTGGAGGCGATGTAGCTGCCGCCGACCGGACCGATCGTCCACATCGCCATCGCCACGCCGCGGCCGACGCGAGGCGAGAAGTCACGCATCAGCGTCGCGCTCATCACCAGGGCGAAACCCTCGAAGAGCCCGAGCAGGCAGTAGAGCGCGATGAAGTAGTTGCCGTCGTGCGCGTGCGCCATCAAGAAGGCGCACACGACGCTCAACGCGCTGCTCAGGATCAGCAGGTTGGCCCGGCCGAGGCGGTCCCCGAGACCTCCGGCGAACGCGCTCACGGCGCCGATGAGCGAGGCGATGGCGCCGAGGTAGATGTACTTGTCCAGGCTCCAGTGGAACTCCGTGATGACGAGCGTGCTCGCCGAGCCGAGGACGTAGAAGTCGTAGTAGAGGGCGACGGTGATGAGCGTCGTCACGATGAGCAGCAGCCAGCGGTGCGCAGGCGCGGGATACCGCGCCAGGTCGCGCTTCCAGAGCACGTCGAGTGCCATAGCTCCTCCGGGTGGTCCGGCAGTGGGATTCGACCGAGGGCGTTCTAGAACGTTCTACAAAGTAGGAGCCGACTCGATGTGTGTCAAGGATCACATCGGGCATGCCGATGCCCCGCACCGCGCCGGCTCAGCGTGGCGACCCGGAGGGGTGGGTCAGCTGGCGACCTTGTGGATGAACCCCAGGGTCGCCTCGATGATCTGCTCGGCCTCGCTGCGCGAGTCCAGGCCGCAGACCTCGCGCGCCCCGTCGCCGACGATCGAGGTCAGGACGAGCACGAGAACCCGGGCCACCGGCTCGTCGGCCGCGCGCAGTAGCTGGGCGTTCTCCCGGATCCAGTCCTGGCCGCGGGCACGGCGCAGCGCCTCGAAGCCGGGCGGACTGTCGCCGCTGAGGAAGACCCGGGCCATCGCATGGTCGAACCATGCTCGCTCGAGATAGGCCCGCGCGCCGGCGATGAAGAGCTGCAGCGGATCCTGCTCGCCTGCGGCGCGCTCCGCCTGGATCGCCCGACTGGACGCGTCGTGGAGCGCCTCCTCGTGGTCCTCCCACAGCGCGACGTAGAGCTCGGCCTTGCCGCCGAAATGGTGGTAGATGCTGCCGACGCTCAAGCCCGACCGGTCGACCACATCGCTGACATTGGCCTCGGCGAAGCCGTGCTCGAGGAAGACCTCGCGCGCCGCGGCGAGGATGGAGGCGCGGGTCTTCACCGTCCGCGACCAGCGGCGCGGGGCGCGGGCGGGCAGGTCGGCAGCGTCCACCGTGACGCCGGCGGCCAGCTCGTTGCCGTCCACACCGTCCCCCTTCCCGTGCCTGTGGTCGCCGTCTCGCGAAGACCGGTCGCTCAGCCTACGCCTCCACGTCCACGCGGCGGGCCAGGCGAAACCGTTGGCAGTCAGCGGCCTTCCATGTTAGAACCACATTCTAGAACCCAGAGGAGGATCCTGTGCCGATCGATGTGCCCTGGCCGCCCCGGGCGCCGAGCCTGCCGGCCGTCGTCACCCGCAGCGCGGTGCACCTGCTTGCACCCAACGCGACCGCATGGACCTATGAGGGCACCAACAGCTGGTTGCTCGGGATCCCGGGCCGGAGCGGCTGCCTCGTCGTCGACCCGGGCACTCAGGAGCCCCGCCACCTCGACGCCATCCTGACGACCGCCCGCTCCCGGGGCTGGACGGTCGCCGGCATCCTCGTGACCCACAACCACGACGACCACGCACCGGGCGCGCCCGAGCTCCGTCGGGCGACCGGTGCACCGGTCTACGCGTACGACGCCGCGATCGCCGACGTGGTCCTCGCCGACGGCGACCGCATCCGGGTCGAGGGACTCGACGTCGAGGTCCTCCACACCCCGGGGCACAGTGCGGACTCGGTCTCGTTCTGGCTGCCTCGCGAACGGAGCGTCCTCACCGGTGACACGATCCTCGGTCGTCGCGCGTCCGCGCTCTTCGGCAGCCTCGCCGACTTCCTCACCTCCGCCGACCGGCTTCGCGCGCTGTCCCGTGAGGAGCCGGTGACGCTCCTGCCCGGTCACGGCCCGCCACTGCCCGACGCCACCGCGGTGATCGACCGCGTTGTCGAGGTGCGCCACCGGCGTCTCGACGAGGTCGCACGACTCGTCGAGGCCGGAGTGACCGAGATCGGGCCACTCACCGACACGATCTACCCCGGCGTGGACGACCTGCGCCGGCCCGCGGCCGAGCACGCCGTACGCGCCGCGCTCGACCATCTCATCGGCGCACCGGTCGCGCCCGTCCACCAGCACTAGCCAGGAGCGCCCATGAACGCACCCGCCAAGGCCGTCCCCGTCCCGACCCCCGACACCCAGCCGTTCTGGGACGGCGCCCGCGCCGGCGTGCTCCGCCTCCAGCGCTGCCTCGCCTGCACGCGGCCCTACTTCTACCCGCGACCGGCGTGCCCGCACTGCGGCTCGGGCGCCGTGGAGTGGTTCACCGCCTCCGGGCGAGCGAGACTCGCGTCGTACGTCATCAGTGAGCGCGCCGCCCCCGGGTTCACCGCGCCCTACGTCATCGCCATCGTCGAGCTGGCCGAGGGCCCGCGCATGATGACGAACATCGTCGACGTCGAGCCGACGCCCGAGCGTCTTCCGCTGGACCTGCCGCTGCAGGTGCGCTTCGAGGACCGGGGCGAGGTCTGCGTACCGGTGTTCGCCCCCGCGCAGGAGCCGGCATGAGCGAGCGTCAGCGAGCGACCATCGAAAATCTCGTGCGGCCGCGTCCGTACTCTGTCGTTCTTCTGACGGAGGGGGCCGCATGAGCGAGCGTCAGCGAGCGACCATCGAAAATCTCATGCGGCCGCGTCCGTACTCTGTCGTTCTTCTGACGGAGGGGGCCGCATGAGCGCGAGGCGCAGGCCGGGCGCGGTCATCGTCGGCGCCGCCGAGACCGACGCCGTCGGAAAGCTGCCCACCCATTCGACGCTCATGCTCCATCTCGAGGCGGCACGCAACGCGCTCGCCGACGCGGGCCTCACCATCCATGACATCGACGGCGTCGCCGGCGTCTCGGCCCCCGGTCCGCTGACCGTCGCGCATGCGCTCGGCATCACGCCGCGCTGGCTCGACACGACCAGCGTCGGCGGCACCTCGTTCCTCTTCCATGTGCGGCACGCCGCGGCGGCCATCGCGGCCGGGCTCTGCACCACCGTTCTCATCACCCACGGCGAGTCGGGCCGTTCGCGCGTCGGAGCGCCGGCGTACGCCCGCGACCCGGCCTCCCTCATGGGCCAGTTCGAGGCGCCGTACGGCGTCATGGGTCCGCCCACGACGCTCACGGTCCCCGCGCTGCGTTACCTCCACGAGACCGGTACGACGCAGGAGCAGCTGGCCGAGGTGCCGGTCGCGCAACGCCGCTGGGCGGCGCGCAACCCGCGGGCGATGTTCCGGGAGGAGATCACGGTGGACGACGTGTTCGCGTCGCCGATGATCGCCTATCCGTTCCACCTCCTGGAATGCTGCCTCGTCACCGACGGCGGCGGCGCGCTGATCGTCACCTCCGCTGACCGGGCGCGCGACCTGCCGCAGCGGCACCGACCCGTCCACCTCCTCGGTGCCGGCGAGGCGAGCGATGCCCCGATCGTGTCCCAGATGGCCGACCTCACCAGCTCCCAAGGCTTCCGGCTCTCCGGGCAGGCGGCCTTCGAGGAGGCCGGGATCAACGTCGACGACGTCGACCACCTGATGATCTACGACGCCTTCGCCCACCTTCCGCTCTACGGCCTGGAGGATCTCGGGTTCGTGAAGCGCGGCGAGGCAGGCGCGTTCATCGCCGACGGCCACACCTCGCCCGGGGGAAGCCTGCCGCTCAACACCAACGGCGGCGGGCTCTCCTACACCCATACGGGGATGTACGGCATGTTCGCGATCTGCGAATCGGTGCGACAGCTCCGCGGCGAGGCGGCCGCCCAGGTGCCCGATCCCCAGATCTCCGTGGTCCTCGGGAACGGCGGGATGTTCATGTCGGCGGCGACCCTGGTGCTCGGGACCGACGCGACCACCTGACTCAGCGCGGACCGGGGACGGTGAGCGCGGCGACGACGGTGGTGAGCGGGACGGCGAGGACGAGGCCGATCGCGCTCACCAGGGAGCGGACGACCTCCTCGGCGATCTGCTCGGTGCCGAGCAGGTCCACGAGCGGCCGGTCGTAGAGCTCGATGACGAGCAGGGTCATCAGCGCGGTGCCGGCGTAGGCGAAGACGATCGTGTAGATCGTCGAGGCGATGTGGTCGCGGCCGATCCGCATCGCGCTCGCCCACAACTGCCAGCGGGTCTGCTCCGGCCCGGCGGCCCGCAGCTCCCAGACCGCGCTCGCCTGCGTGATCGTCACGTCGTTGAGGATGCCCAGGCCCGCGATGACGATCGTGCAGGTCATCAGGCCCTGGAAGCTCAGCTCGCCGGCGACCGAGGTCAGGACGCCCGCGCCCTCGTCGGCGACGCCGGTCAGGTGGGTCATCGTCACCGAGACGACGCCCAGGAGCGCGGTGACGAGCAGGCCGCCGAGCGTGCCGAGCAGCGCCGCGCTCGTCCGCAGCGAGACCCCGTGGGCGAGGTAGAGGACGACGTACAGGATGGCGGCGGAGCCCACCAGCCCGACGAGCACCGGCGAGTGGCCGCTCAGCAGGCCGGGCAGCATCCAGCCGCCGATCACCACCAGCCCGACCCCGAGGCCGACCATGGCGAGGAGCCCGCGGAGGCGGGCCACGGCCAGCACCACGACGGCGAACAGGCCGGCGATGAGCCAGAGCGCCGACCCGCGGTCGGTCTTGAAGTAGGAGTACGACGCCGGCCGACCGTCGCTCGCCGGCGTCTGCTGCAGCTGCACGCGGTCCCCCGGTCCGAGTCCGGAGCCGAGGACGTCGGGGCCGACCGGCACCCGCGCCCGCCCGCCACCGTCGACCTTGACGGTCAACGTGCCGCAGCCGTCGGTGTGCTGACCGGACGGACAGTCGTTCGTCCGGATCACGGTGGCGTGCGGGAAGGTCGACCCCGGCGCGGCGAAGTCGAGCGAGTGGGCGACCTTGTCGACCCTGCCCTGGTCCGGCCAGAGCACGACGAGGCCCACGACCACGGCCACGGCGACCACCGCGAGGAGGCCGATCACGGTCAGCCGCGGCCCCCGCGCGATGTCGAGCTCGGGGGCGTCGTGGTCATGAGCGTGCCCGTGCGTGTGCCCGTGCGCCCGGCTCGGTCGCACGGCCCGTCGTCGTCCCTGGTAGCCCGCCACGGTCGGTGATTGTGCCGTGTGATGCTGAGGGTGCGCAGGAGCGCACTCTCAGGGTCACATGGCTCACCCCGCGAGGTGATCGGGCCCGAGGTCGCCGACGGACCGCACGCCGAGCAGCCCGAGGGTGAGGTCGAGCTCGGCGACGACGTGCTCGAGGACGGCCCGGACGCCGTCGGCACCCGCCAGCGCGAGCCCATAGACGTAGGGCCGCCCGAGCAGGACCGCGTCGGCACCGAGGGCGAGCGCGATGGCGACGTCGGCACCGCTGCGGATGCCGGAGTCGAAGAGGACCGGGACGCGACCGGCCACCGTCTCGACGACACCGGGGAGCGCGTCGAGGGAGGCGATCGCGCCGTCGACCTGACGCCCGCCGTGGTTGGAGACGACGAGCCCGTCGACGCCGTGGTCGAGCGCGAGCGCGGCGTCCCGCGGGTCCAAGATCCCCTTGAGCAGGATCGGCAGTGTGGTCATCTCGCGCAGCCGGGCCAGGTCGTCCCAGGTCAGGTCGGAGCGCGAGAAGACGTCGAGGAACGTCTCGACCGCGGCACGCGGCTGCGGTGAGCGCAGGTTGTCGAGGAACCGACCGGGATGGTGCCGCGCGATCGCGGCGAGCGTGCGCAGCGCGGCCGGCAGCTCCCGCAGACGCGGGCGGAGCGACTCGCCGCCCGGCGTACGCCCCTCGGCGAGGGCACGGAAGGCGGGGTCGGAGGTGTACTGCGCGATGCCCTCGGCCCGCGCGAACGGGAGGTAGCCGAGGTCGAGGTCGGCGGTCCGCCAACCGAGCAGGTGGGTGTCGAGGGTGACCACGATCGCGTCGGCGCCGAGCTTCTCGGCGCGCGCGACGAAGGAGCGTACGACGTCGTCGTCGCGGCTCCAGTAGAGCTGGTGCAGCCGCGGGGTGTCGCCGAGCGCCCGCGCCGTCTCCTCCATGGGCACCGAGCCCTGCGTCGAGATGACCATCGGCGTTCCGGTGGCGCGGGCAGCGGCGGCGACCGCCCGATCAGCGTCGGGGTGGGCCATCTCGAGCACGCCGATCGGGGCGAGCAGCACGGGCGAGGGCAGCCGACGGCCCATCAGCCCGACCGTCAGGTCGCGCTGCTCGACGTCGACCAGCATCCGCGGGACCAGCCGGTGGCGCCCGAACGCCGCGGTGTTGGCGGCAACGGTCCGCTGCTGGCCGGCTCCGCCGGCGACGTACGCCCAGGTCTCCTTCGTCATCCGGCGACGCGCCGCCTCGGCGAGCGCGTCGGGGTTCGTCGGCACGACCGGCCGACGCCCGAGGAGCCCGGCGCGGTAGATCGCGCCCTGGATCTCCCGGCCGATGCTTCCGGACGACGAACGGGCGGTCATGCGGAGAGCTCCGGGGCGTCGGCGCTCATGACGGCGGTGAAGAGCCGGACGCAGCGCTCGGTCATCTGCGTCGGCGTCACCTCCGGATGGTCGAGCCACCAGGTCACCAGCGCGTCGAAGATGCTCATCCACGCCCGGGTCATCGCGTCGACGTCGAGTGGGTCGTCGTCACCCTGCAGGTGGAGCAGCTCGCCGACCCCCTCGCTCGCGAGCATGGTGATGCGCGCGGAGTAGCCGGCGATCTCGCCCGCGATCGCGCCCTCGCGCGGGGCGCTGCGGTCGAAGAACAGCCGCCACAGCCAGGGCTGCGGCTCGAGCAGCCGGAACATCGCGTCGAGCGTCCGCAGCGCGCGCTCCAGGCCGACGACGTCCCCCGCCGCGATCCGCTCCATCTCGTCGGCGAGGAGCTGGCCGCCGTGGTGGAGGCAGGCGGAGAAGAGGCCCTCCTTGGAGCCGAAGTACTGATAGACCAACGGCTTCGAGATCCCGGCGCGCGCGGCGACCACGGCGACCGAGGTGCCGGCGTACCCCTCGGTCCCGAAGACCTCGCAGGCGGCGCGGACGATCTGGGCCTCACGGTCGGCGCGGGGCACCCCCTTGGTGCCGGCTCGACTCTGGATCGCGGAGGTGGCGCTTGGCATGCTCCGGAGTCTAGCGATGTGATCTGACCCTGAAGTAACTTACTTTTGAGTCAATTACGGAGGTGAGGATGATGCACGAGGTCCTCGACCCGTGGCGGAACCGGCCGGCCCGTAGGGGCGCGGGCAGGGCTCAGGCGGCGCGGCGGCCCAGGCGTCGTACGACGACGTAGCCGAGCAGCCCGACGATGATCATCGCGCCACCGGGGGCGGCCACGCGCGTGAACGAGCTGGGCGGACCGGCGAGCGGCTCGCCGAAGGTGACCTCCGGCGGCGCGGGCTTGTCGAGCAGCGCGTGGAGCCGCTGGTTGAGCGTCTCCTTGTAGGGCAGCACGGAGCGGGTGGCCGCCGCCGTGGTCCAGCGACCGCCGGTCCGGGAGGCGAAGAAGATGTAGTCCTCGCCGGTCTTGAGCGCCCGCGTCTGGCAGGGGCCGGCCGGCAGTCGGAGGGTGATGGCGCCGCGCGCGCTGCCGGAGTAGGAGCTCTGCACCGTCACCGGGTAGGTGATCGCGCCGCCGGGGCGCACCGGCGTCGCCGGGCCGGTGACGCGGCCGTCGAAGACGGCGGCGGCGTCCTGCGCGTCGGCCAGGCGGAAGGCCGGGCAGCCGGCGGCGTACGACGGGCTGCTGACCGCGACGGGCAGGGCGACTCCCACGAGACCGGCGAGCCCGGCGAGCCCGGCCGCGGGCAGGGCGGTGAGGTGGCGACGCATGGCGCCCATGGAACCAGTCACAGCGCGAACACTCCAGCCAGCACCCGCGCCACGCCGTCGTCCTCGTGGCTGGGGGCGAGGTGGGTGGCGCAGGCGACGACGCTCGGGTGCGCGTCGGCCATGGCGTAGGAGGTGCCGGCCCAGGTGAGCATCGGGAGGTCGTTGGGCATGTCGCCGAAGGCGATGACGTCCTGGGCCGCGACGCCGAGCTCGTCGCAGACCAGCGCGAGGGTCGAGGCCTTCGTGACCCCGGGTGCGCTGATCTCGAGCAGGGCGGTCGTCGAGGACCACGTCACGGTGACGAGATCACCGGTGGCCTTCTCGACCTGCGCCCAGTAGTCCTCCGCAGGCAGCTCCTCGTGACGCGCGAGCAGCTTGAGCAGCGGCTCGTCGACCAGCTCCTCGATGGGCGCACGGCGCGCCTCGCCGTCGAGCTGGTGGCGCACGTAGTGCGGCTCCATCGCGAACCCGTGGATCGTCTCGACCGCGAACGCCGAGCCCGGGACCGCCTCCCGGATCACCTCGCAGACCCGGAGCGCGAGGTCGGCCGAGATCGCCCGCTCGAGCCGCGGCGTCTCGGCCGCGACGTCCCACACGAGCGCGCCGTTGGAGACGATCGCGAGCCCGAGGCTGCCGACGTGCTCGAAGACGACCTCCGTCCAGCGCAGCGGGCGGCCGGTCACGAAGATGACCGGCACGCCGCGGGCCTCGAGGGCGGCGAGGACGGAGCGGGTGTAGTCGGAGACCGAGCCGTCGGCCCGGACGAGGGTGCCGTCGAGGTCGGTCGCGACCAGCTTCGGGGTCACCGCTCCAGCCTAGGCACCGATCCCGCCGCCGAACCGGGCGCGGAGCCCGACCCGGACGTCGGCCCCCCGGCCGGCAACGGGCGCGCCAGCACGAGGTTGCCGTCCTCGTCGGGGCCGCGGAGCCTGGTGAAGCCACACTTCGCGAGCACCCGCAGGCTGCGCGCGTTGGTCGGCTCGACGGAGGCGCGGACGCGGACGCCCTCGCCGTCGGCGAGGGCCAGGAGCGCGGTGAGTGCCTCGGTGGCGAACCCCCAGCCCCAGGCCTGCGCCACCAGGCCGTAGCCCACCTCGGTCTCCGGCGCCGGTCCGAGGACCCGGTCGTCGTGGCGCTCCGGAGCGCCGAAGAAGCCGATCGAGCCGAGGGTGGTGACGCCGCGGACGATGGAGCGCGGACCCCACGGGTCGCCCTCGGCCCACAGGCTCGCGGCGTCGAGGTCGTCCTGGCGCGGAAAGTCGGGGTGCCAGCCCGGGAGCCGCTCCCCGGCGCGCATCGCCTCGACCTCGCGCCGGGTCCAGAGTGGGAGCCGGAGCCGCGCGGTGACGACCTCCGCAGGCAGGGTCACACCTCCACCTGCTCCGCCGTCGGGAACCAGCGCGCGAGCTCCGCGGCCGCGCCGTCGTCGTCCACGGTGGCGGTCACGTCGTCGGCGACCTCGACCACCTCCGGGATCGCCTGGCCCATCGCCACGCCCCGACCGGCCCAGGTGAGCATCTCGATGTCGTTGCGGCCGTCGCCGATGGCGAGCACGTCCGAGGGCTCCAGGTCGAGCTGGTCGCACACGTAGGAGAGCCCGGACGCCTTCGAGACGCCCACCGGCGTCAGGTCGAGCCAGGCGGTCCAGCCGACGACGTAGGAGATCCCGTGGAGGCCGAGGGAGCGGCCGAGCTCGACGAACTCCTCCGCCGTCGCCTCCGGGTCCCGGATGATCACACGCGACACCGGGTGGGCGACCAGCTCCTCGACCGGGGTGACGACCATGTCGCCGGAGAGCTCGCCCGGCGGGAAGTGGTCGTTGATGCGATAGCCGATCCCGCGCTCCTCGACCGCGACCAGCACCGACGGCCGCCGCTCGAGGATCTGCTGCACCGCCTCGCGCGCGTCGAACGTCTCCTCGTGGACGACGTCGACCGGCGGGTAGCGCAGGATCACGGCGCCGTTGGACGCCACGATCCAGAGCCGGTCGCCGTCGCGCAGCTCGGCGTCGGGCAGGCCGAGCAGGTCGGCGACCTTCGTCATGCCGTGCGGCGAGCGGCCGGAGGCGAGCACGACGTGGGCACCGGCGGCATACGCCCGGCGTACGGCGTCGCGCACCGCCGGCGCGACCTCCTCGTGAGCCGCGCCCGACCCTTCGACCCACTTGAGCAGCGTGCCGTCGATGTCGAGCGCGACCACCTGCGGCCGCCACCCGTCGCCGTTCACGCCGGTCGCACCGGCCCAGCCCGCCGAGGTCACTTCGCGACCGGCTCCAGCACCTCACGACCGAGGAACCTCTGCAGCGCCTGCGGGACCCGGACGGAGCCGTCGGCCTGCTGGTGGGTCTCGAGGATCGCCACGATGGTGCGCGTCATGGCGCACAGCGTGCCGTTGAGCGTGGCGACCTGCTTGGTGCCGTCGGGGAAGCGGCCGCGGATGTCGAGCCGGCGGGCCTGGAAGTCGGTGCAGTTGGAGGTCGAGGTCAGCTCGCGGTACTTCCCCTGGGTCGGGATCCAGGCCTCGCAGTCGAACTTCCGGATGGCGCTCGGGCCGAGGTCGCCCGCGGCCACGTCGATGACGCGGTAGGCCAGCTCGAGCTTGTCGAGGAAGAGCTTCTCCCACTCCAGCAGCCGCTGGTGCTCGGCGTACGACTCCTCGACCGTGGTGTAGACGAACATCTCCACCTTGTCGAACCAGTGCACGCGGATGATGCCGCGGGTGTCCTTGCCGTGCGAGCCGGCCTCCTTGCGGAAGCAGGGGCTGAAGGCGGCGTAGCGCCGCGGGAGGGTGTCGGCGTCGAGGATCTCGTCGGAGTGGTAGGCCGCCATCGGCACCTCGCTGGTGCCGACGAGGTAGAGGTCCTCGCCGTCGATGCGGTAGACGTCGTCGGCCGCCTGGTCGAGGAAGCCGGTGCCCTCCATCGCCTGGGGACGGACCAGCGAGGGGGCGATCACCTGGGTGAAGCCGACCTCGCGGGCCTGCTCCATGGCGAGGTTGACCAGGGCGAGCTCGAGCTCGGCGCCGACGCCGGTGAGGAAGTAGAAGCGCGAGCCCGACACCTTGGCACCCCGGTCGAGGTCGATCGCGCCGAGCATGCGGCCCAGCTCGATGTGGTCGCGCGGCTCGAAGCCCTCGGCGGCGAAGTCCCGCGGCTCGCGGACCGTCTCGAGGACGACGAAGTCGTCCTCGCCGCCGGCCGGGGTCTCCTCGGCGGTCACGTTGGGGATCCCCTTCAGAGCCGCGGTCCACTCGGCCTCGGCGGCGTCCTGGGCCGCTTCGAGCGTCTTCACCTCGGCCGCGAGCGCCTTCGTCTGCGCGAGCAGCGCGGCCTTCTCCTCGCCCTTGGCCTGCGCGACCTGCTTGCCCATCGACTTCTGCTCCGCGCGCCTCGCCTCGAAGGCCATGATCGTCTGGCGACGGGCCTCGTCGGCGGAGAGCGCCCGGTCCACCGGATCCCCGGAGAGACCGCGCTTGGCCTGCGAGGCACGGACGCGGTCGGGGTCTTCACGGAGGATGCGCGGGTCGATCATGCCCACAGGCTAGCCGTGCGCGGATCGCGGGATCACATCAATACACAGGCATACTGGCGCGCGACCGTCGCCCGGCGACCACCGAGCCCCGAAGAAGGACGAGGACCGACTTGCTCGATCGCGCACGCCGCTCCCTGCTGGCCTGGGCCGCCGTCTGCCTCGCGCTCTTCGTCCTGCTCGGCGTCGCCGCCACCCACGGCTGGGCTCCGCTGCCCGATCTCGACTCGGTCGGCCGCGACGCGGCGCACGTCACCGTCCACCACACCGGGCTCCGCCACCTGCTGCGATCCGTCGAGATCGTCTTCGGGTTCTACGGCATCCTCGCGATGACCGTGGTGCTGGTCGCGCTCCTGGCGCGCAAGCACCCGCGACCGGCGGTCTACTCCGCGGGGGTCGTCCTGACCACCGTCGTGGTCCGGTGGCTGCTGGTCTGGGCGTTCGACCGACGTCGGCCACCGTGGCAGGTCCACCACGCGGTCCTCGACAGCAACTCCTTCCCCTCCGGCCACGCCGCGACGACGGCGGCGCTGGGTGGCGTTATCGCGGTCGTCGTCGGACTGCTCGTACGCCGCCGGGGCGTCCGGCGGGCGGCGTACACGCTCATCGGGGTGGTCGTCGTGGGCGTCGGCCTCGACCGGGTCTTCCTGGGCCGCCACTACCCCACCGACGTCGTGGGCGGCGTCCTCCTCGCGCTCGGGCTGGTGCTGCTCGGGCTGGTCGTCTACTCGCCGCTGCCGAGGAGCCACGCCATCAAGGCCGAGCCGCTCCTCGAGCTCGGGCCGCGCGGGACGAGGCTGGCCGTCGTCCTCAACCCCGTGAAGGTGGAGTCGGTCGGGCAGTTCCAGGCGATCGTGAGCCAGATGGCGAGCGAGGCCGGCTGGGACGAGCCCACCTGGCACCTCACCACCGTGGACGACCCCGGCACCGGCATGGCGCGCGCCGCCCAGGCCGAGGGCGCCGAGCTCGTCCTCGTCTGCGGCGGGGACGGCACCGTTCGCGAGGTCTGCGCCGCCCTCGCCGGCAGCGGCATCCCGGTCGGCATCGTGCCGGCGGGCACGGGCAACCTGCTCGCCCGCAACCTGTCGGTGCCGCTCTACATCCGCGCAGCCATCGACGTGGCGCTCACCGGCCAGGACCGCGCCGTCGACCTCGTCGAGGTCAGCGGCGACAACATGCCCGACACCCACTTCATGGTGATGGCCGGGATGGGCTTCGACGCGGCGATCATGGGCAACGTCAACGAGGACATCAAGAAGCGGATCGGCTGGCTCGCCTACGTCCTCTCCGCGCTCAAGAGCCTGATGTTCCCGACCATGCGGCTCGAGATCTCCGTCGACGACGGAGAGTTCACCAAGCACCGCGCACGCACCGTCGTCGTCGGCAACGTCGGTTACCTCCAGGCCGGCATGCCGCTGCTTCCCGACGCCCGGATCGACGACGGTCTCCTCGACGTGGTGCTGCTCAACCCGCGGAGGTTCCTCTCCTGGCTCCCGCTGGCCGTCCGCATCCTCGGGAAGCGGTCACGCACCGACGAGCTCGTCAACCGGATGACCGGCCGCAGCATCGTCGTCCGCGCCAGCCACGACACGCCGCGCGAGCTCGACGGCGACACCATCGAGCCCGGTCGCGAGCTGCGGATGACCTGCATCCACGGCCGGCTGCTCGTGCGCGTCCCGCGCTAACGGGCCTCGCGCCCGGGGCGGGCCCGCTCGATCGCCTCTTCCTCCTCCGGGGAGAGCTGCTGCTCGCAGCGCCAGCCGGCGACGCTCTTGGCATAGGACCGCGCGTCCGAGCGGCCGTGGATCGAGGTCAGCAGGACGCCGTCGCCGCCGTCGTCGAGGAGCGCCAGCGTCCAGCTCAGCTGGCCGCCCATGTCCCCGAACGCGTCATACCTCACCACCGCGAGGTGGCGCAGGGCGTCGCGTCCCTCCGCGCGCAGCGCGGCGACCTCCTGGCGCAGGCCCAGCACGTCCTCGGGGAGCGGCTCGTCGCCGTCGTACGACGGGCGGCGGCCGCTCCTCCAGGCAAGCGCGGCGAGGACGAGGGCGACGACGGCTGTCAGCAGACTGAGAAGCGCGAGAGCGAGCACGCGGTCGAATCTAGACTGACCCGGTGACGGAACCGCGAAGCGCCGCGACGAGGATCGCCTATCAAGGCGAGCCGGGGTCGAACTCCCATATGGTCTGCCAGCAGCACTACCCCGAGCTGGAGGCGGTGCCGTGCGCGTCGTTCGAGGATGTGTTCGCCGCCGTCGAGGCGGGTGAGGCGGACCTGGCGATGATCCCGATCGACAACTCGCTCGCCGGCCGGGTGGCCGATATCCACCACTTCCTGCCGACCTCGACGCTCCACATCATCGCGGAGCACTTCCTGCGCATCCGGTTCCACCTCATGGCCGTCCCGGGGGCGACCCTGGACCAGGTCCGGACCGTGCACAGCCACGTCCACGCGCTCGGTCAGTGCCGCAAGATCATCCGCGAGCACGGGCTCGTGCCGATCATCGCGGGCGACACCGCGGGGGCCGCCCGCGAGGTCGCCGAGGCCGGCGACCCGACCCAGGCGGCGATCAGCCCGCCGATGGCGGCCGAGATCTACGGCCTCGAGGTGCTTGCCACCGACGTCGAGGACGAGGACCACAACACGACCCGCTTCGTGGTCCTCTCCCCCGAGTTCGTGCAGGCGCCGGCCGGCAACGGCCCGGTCGTCACGTCGTTCATCTTCAACGTCCGCAACATCCCGTCCGCGCTCTACAAGGCACTCGGCGGCTTCGCGACCAACGGCGTCAACATGACCAAGCTGGAGTCCTACATGGTCGACGGACGCTTCGCCGCGACGCAGTTCCTCGCCGAGGTCGACGGTCACCCCGACGAGCCCGGGCTCAAGCGCGCGCTCGAGGAGCTGGCGTTCTTCACCACCGACGTGAAGCTGCTCGGCGTCTATCCGGCGGATCCGTCCCGCTTCTGACGACGGCCATCGCTCAGCCGGCCATGAGCGACAACATCGCACCCTCGGGGTCGGCGAGGAAGCCGAGCCGGCCCATGCCGTCGGGGAGGTCCATGGCCGGCGCGACCACCGTCGCCCCGAGCTCCTGCGCCTTCGCCAACGCGGTGTCGACGTCCTCGACGTTGAAGTAGAGGTTCCACCCGGTCGGCTGATCGGGCGACATCGGCGTCATCGCGCCGCCGACGGGCCGGTCAGCGACCTTGAGCAGGGTGTAGGGCGCGCCGTCACCCATCTCGGACTCCTCCCACCCGACGCCGAGGACGGCGGTGTAGAACGCCGTCGCCGCACGCACGTCGGAGGTGACCAGCTCGTTCCAGATCAGCGCACCCGGCTCGGTCGCCCGCTCCGCACCCGGGATGTCGCCGGCCTGCCACAGATGGACCCGGCATCCGGTCGGGTCCGCGATCGTCGCCATCCGGCCCAGGGTCATGACGTCAGACGGCGCGGCCAGGACCGTGCCGCCGGCCGGCTCGACCTTCGCGACCGCGGCGTCGATGTCGTCGACCGCGAGGAAGACACCCCAGTGGGGGACCTTGGCATCCTCGGCGTAGGGCGCGCTCAGGCCGGCGACCCGGTCGCCCGCCAGACGCGCGCTCGCATAGGCGTCCTCGTGACCCGGCGGGGCGTCGTAGGCCCAGCCGAACAGGCCGGCGTAGAACTCCTTGGCCCGGGCCAGGTCATGGGTGATCAGCTCGACATAGCAGGGCGTGCCCTGCGCGTAGGACTCGAATCTCGGCATCGATGCCTCCTCGACGGATGAATTGACTCGACTGCTCGACCCTGGGACCAGCGAACACCCGACCACCGACAATCTCGGAGGGTCGAAGGACAGGTAAGTTCGGTCCGTGACCGACGAGACCGACCCTGACCGGCGCGTGGCCGACCTCGGCTTCGCCCGGGTCGACCTCGACCGCGCGGCACGGACCGGCGACCCCGAGGTGGTGTACGCCGCCGGCAAGACGCCCGAGCAGGTCGTCGCGATCCTCGCCCGGCTCCACGCGCAGCACCCCGAGCGCGCCGTCCTCGCCACCCGACTGACGCCGGAGGCCGAGGCGCTCGTCGCGGCCGAGCTCCCCGGCGTCACGGTCCACGCCGAGGCCCGCGCCGTCACCCTCGGTCCGCTGCCCGCACCGCGGGGCAGGGTCGCCGTCGTGGCGGCCGGCACGTCCGACGGCGCGGTCGCCGCCGAGGCCGCGCTGTCGGTCCGGGTCCACGGCGCGGCCGTCGACCGGATCACCGACGTCGGCGTCGCGGGCGTCCACCGCCTGCTCGCGGTCCGTGACCGGCTCACGGATGCAGACTGCGTCGTCGTGGTCGCCGGCATGGAGGGCGCCCTGCCGTCCGTGGTCGGCGGGCTCGTCGGCGTACCCCTCATCGCCGTGCCGACCTCCGTCGGCTACGGCGCCTCGTTCGGCGGACTGGCCGCGCTGCTCGGCATGCTCAACTCCTGCGCCCCGGGGGTCACCGTCGTCAACATCGACAACGGCTACGGCGCCGGCGTCGCCGCCGCCCGGATCGCGCGGCGCGCACGCCCGCGGGACGACGCATGACGACGCTGTGGATCGACGCGTCCAGCGGCGCGTCCGGCGACATGCTGCTCGGCGCCCTGCTCGACGCCGGCGTCCCGCTCGCGGTCCTCAGCGACGCCGTCGACGCGATCGCCCCGGAGCCGGTCACGCTCGCGCCCGAGCGGGTGACCCGGCACGGCTTCGCCGCCACGCTCTGCCAGGTCCACGTCGCCGACTCGGTCCACCACCGCACCTGGGCCGAGATCCGCTCGCTGCTCGCGAGCGCGCCCCTCGCGGCCCGCGTCCGCGACCTCGCGACCGCCGTGTTCACGCGCCTGGCGGAGGCCGAGGCCGCGGTCCACGGCACGACGCCCGACGACGTCCACTTCCACGAGGTCGGCGCTCTGGACGCGATCGCCGACGTCGTCGGGGTCTGCGCCGGCGTCGTCCACCTCCACGCCGACCTCCCCGGCAGCACGGTCGTCGTCTCCCCTGTCGCGGTCGGCTCGGGCACGGTCCACGGCGCCCACGGCGCGATGCCGGTCCCACCCCCGGCGGTCGCGCGGCTGCTGCAGGGCTTTCCGTCGTACGCCGGACCGCCGGGCGCCCCGGAGATGGAGCTGTGCACGCCGACGGGTGCCGCCCTCCTGACGACGCTCGCGACCGCCTCCGGGCCCCAGCCATCGATGGTGACCACCGCGGTCGGCGTCGGTGCCGGCGGCCGCGACCCCGCGGGCCATGCCAACGTCCTGCGGCTGCTCGTCGGCCACGCCGCCTCGACGGCCGCGCCCGGACACGACCTGACCGGTGTCGCAACCACCGAGGAGGTCGTGATCGAGGCCAACGTCGACGACCTCGACCCGCGCCTGTGGCCGGGGGTGATCGAGGCGCTGCTCGCGGCCGGTGCCCGCGACGCCTGGCTGAGTCCCATCACGATGAAGAAGGGCCGTCCCGCCCACACCCTGCACGCCCTCGTGCCGCCCCAGGCCGTGGCCGAGGTGCGGCGGACGATCTTCGCGGAGACCTCGACGATCGGCGTACGGGAGCACGCCGTGGTCAAGCGTGCGCTCCCCCGCGAGGTCGTCCCGGTCGAGGTCGACGGAGAGAGGGTCGCGGTGAAGGTGGCCCGCCTCGACGGCAAGATCGTGAATCTTCAACCGGAGTGGGACGATGTGGCCCGCGCCGCCACCGCACTGGGGCGGCCGGCCCACGACGTACTCGCCGCGGCTCGGGCCGCCGCGCACGCCCTCCGACCCTAGGACCAGCTCCTCCATGGACATCGGCATCATCGCCCTTGCCTTCGCCGCGATCTTCGTCGTCGAGCTGCCGGACAAGACGTTCCTAGCGACGCTCGTGCTCGCCACGAAATACCGTCCGCTCTTCGTCTGGATCGGCGTCGGCCTGGCGTTCGCGATCCAGACCCTGCTCGCGGTCGTCGTCGGCGGGGTCGCGACGCTGCTGCCGAAGGACGTCATCCATATCGCCGCGGCCCTGCTCTTCCTCGGTGGGGCGGTGCTCCTGTTCAAGGAGGGGCGCAGCCATCAGGAGGCCGACGACGAGGAGGAGTTCGCGGAGAAGGCGAAGCCGGCGCACGGCTTGAAGCAGGTCTTCGCGTCGTTCATGGTGCTCTTCGCCGCCGAATGGGGCGACCTCTCGCAGCTGCTGACGATCTCGCTGGTCGCGCGCTACAAGGAGGCCGTCTCGGTCTTCCTGGGTGCTCTCGGCGCCCTCCTGGTCGTCAGCGGGCTCGCCGTCATCCTCGGCAGGCAGCTGCTCCGCTTCGTGAAGCTGCACGTCCTCCACTTCGTCGGCGCGCTGGTCTGCCTCGTCCTCGGGATCCTCACGCTCGTGGAGGTGTTCGCCTGACTCGCCCCACCACCCCGCCCCGCTAGTCTCCGGTGGCATGACGTCCCTGGGAGCGGACAGCGAGGTCGGCCGGCTGCGTACGGTGCTGCTGCACCGGCCCGGCCGTGAGCTGACGCGCCTGACGCCGCGCAACAACGACAAGCTGCTCTTCGACGGCATCCCCTGGGTGCGGCGGGCGCAGGAGGAGCACGACGCGTTCGCCCAGGCGCTGCGCGACCGCGGCGCCGAGGTGCTCTACCTGACCGAGCTGCTCACCGAGGCGCTCGCCGACCCGGCCGCGCGGGAGCGGGCGGTCACGACGGTGCTCGGCGGGCTCGACCTGGGCGACACGATGCGCGGCTATCTCGAGGGGTTCCTCCGCGAGGCCGCGCCCGAGGATCTCACCGACCACCTCACCGCCGGCATCCGCAACGACGAGGTGCGCGGTGGCTTCGGCCTCGTCACCTCGCTCCTCGCCCACGACGACTTCCTCATCGACCCGCTGCCCAACCTGCTCTTCACCCGCGACTCCTCGGTGTGGATCCGCGACCGCGCGGCCATCACCTCGCTCGCCATGCCCGCCCGCAAGCGCGAGACCGAGCTGACCGAGCTGATCTATGCCTGCCACCCGCGCTTCGCCACCAGCCCGCGGATCCTCGGCTCCCACCTCGAGCACGTCGAGGGCGGCGACGTCCTCCTCCTCGCGCCCGGGGTCATCGCCGTCGGCGTCGGCGAGCGCACGACCCCCGCCGGCGCCGAGCGCCTCGCCCGTCAGGTCCTCGCGCCCTCCCCCGACTCCGGGCAGGCGCTCGCCCACACCGTGCTCGCCGTCCCCATCGCGCAGGAGCGGGCGACCATGCACCTCGACACGGTCTGCACCCTCGTCGACACCGACAAGCTCGTGGTCTACCCCAACGTCATCGACTCCCTGCAGGCGTACGCCGTCACCGACTCCGGCGCGCGCGACGACGCCGGCCGCGCCGTGCTCTCCGTCGCCGAGCCCCGGCCCTTCCTGGCCGCCGCGGCGGAGGCGATGGGCATCGACCGCCTCCAGCACGTCGACACCGGGCTCGACCCGGTGACCGCCGAGCGGGAGCAGTGGGACGACGGCAACAACACGCTCGCCGTCGCCCCCGGCGTGGTCGTCGGCTACGAGCGCAACCTGCAGACCAACGCCGCCCTCGAGGCCGCCGGCATCGAGGTCATCGCGATCGCCGGCTCCGAGCTGGGCTCGGGGCGGGGTGGGCCGCGCTGTATGAGCTGCCCCGTGGCGCGGGAACCGCTTCGCGTATCCCCGAGCCCCGCGGATCGTTCTAGCGAGTAACAGCCGTCACAGCGAAGGGACCCTCGTGACCGAATCGTTCTTCTCGATGTTCACCCCGCGGGAGATCGCCGCGATCAGCGCGTCGGGGACCCGGGTCAACCTCCCCGAGGGCTGGTCGCCGATCTGGGAGGACACGCCCGCCGACAAGGCCTACATCATCCTGAACGGCACCGTCTCGGTCCGCAGGGACGGCCAGGAGATCGCGCAGCTCGGCGCAGGTGACATCGTCGGCGAGGCCGCGATCCTCAACCGCTCGCTGCGGACCGCCTCCATCGTCGCCCTCACGCCGCTGGAGCTGATCCACCTCAGCGCGGAGGCGCTGCAGCGGCTCTCGGTGGAGATGCCGTCCTTCCACGCCGCCCTCGACCAGGTCGCCCAGGAGCGCTTCGGGAGCGGGTCCTGACCGAGCCCGACTCCGCGGGGCCGCCCGAGACGCCCGAGCAGGCCGAGCATCCCGGCGTCGAGCTCGCCGAGGCGCTGCAGGTCGTCGAGGGCTTCCTCCTGGGAGAGGCCCCGAGCCTGGCTCGCGAGGAGGTCGCGGCCGAAGCCGGCGTACCCCTCGAGGTGGCGATGGAGCTGTGGCGCCTGCTCGGGTTCCCGCACGCCGAGGAGGGGCAGCCGGCGTTCACCTCGGCCGACGTCGACGCGCTGCGCCACACGGCCGGCCTCATGCAGCTCGGCATCCTGAGCCCCGACCGCCAGGCCGCACTCGTCCGGACGTGGGGCCGGTCGTTCGCGCGGCTCGCCGACTGGCAGACCTCGCTGCTCGCCGACGTCACCCGAGAGCGTGGCGGGGACGACGTCGACGACCTGTTGACGGTCGCCGTGGAGGTGCTCCCCCTGGTCGAGGAGCTGCAGACCTATGTCTGGCGACGTCATCTCGCCAGCGCCGCGAGCCGGATCCTGACCGTCGCCGGCGCGAGCGCCGTCCCGATGGCGGTCGGCTTCGTCGACATCGTCGGCTACACCGCCCGCAGCAAGACGCTGACGGAGGCGGAGCTCGTCGACCTCGTCGAGGAGTTCGAGGACGCCTGCGCCGACGTCGTCATCGAGCACCACGGCCGGGTCATCAAGAACCTCGGCGACGCGGTGCTCTTCACCTGCGACCGCATCGAGGACGCCGCCCGCGTCGCCCTGGAGCTGCTCGAGCTCGCCGAGGACCCCGACGAGCCGTTTCCCGACGTCCGGGCCGGGGTCGCGTACGGCGACGTGGTCGAGCGCCTCGGCGACGTCTTCGGACCGACGGTCAACATCGCCTCCCGGCTGACCTCGATCGCCCGGCCCTCGACCGTGCTCGTCGACGAGGGCGCCGCGGCCGAGCTCGAGGACGTCACCGGCCTCGAGCTGCACAGGATGCGGCGTACGTCGGTCAAGGGCTATGCCCGGCTGCAGCCCTACCGGCTGCGACGCAGCGACTGAGTAGCCGGCCCCCGACCGTGGCCACCCGACGTCGGCCGGGTCATCCGACGACCGGGCTGCGCCGCTCCAGCAGTCGTACGTCACGCCACTGCCCCGCGAGCGGACCATGGGTCATCCGACGACCGGGCTGCGCCGCTCCAGCAGTCGTACGTCACGCCACTGCCCTGCGAGCGGGCCATGGGTCATCCGACCGACCCGCTCACGCGTGCCGATCACCCGGAAGCCGACGCTGCGGTGCAGCGCCAGGGAGGCGACGTTCTCGGGGAAGATGCCGGACTGGATCGTCCAGATGCCGGCCGCCTCGGTGGATGTGACGAGCGCGTCGAGCAGCGCTCGGCCGACGCCATGGCCGCGGGCAGAGGCGGCGACATAGACGGAATGCTCCACCACGCCGGCGTAGACCGCCCGGGTCGACGTCGGCGAGACCGCCGCCCAGCCGACGACCGCCCCGTCCCTCAGCGCGACCCAGCGGTGCGCGGACGAGCGGCTCGCGTCGAACGCCGCCCAGGACGGCACCTCCGCCTCGAAGGTCGCGTGGCCCGTGGCGATGCCCTCGGCGTAGACCGCCGCGACGCCCGGCCAGTGGCCGGCCTCCATCCCGACGATCTCCACCGAGGCCCTCCAGGTCACTCGAGTCAGCGGATGGTGACCTGACGGTTCGCGAGGCCGGCGCGCGCGGAGCGCACCTCGGCCGTGAGGTCGGAGGTGTCGGCGAGCGCCTCGTCGAGGGCCGCCTTGAAGGCGACTGCCGGCTCCTCGAGCGCCTCGGCGCCGGTGCCGACCGGGAGGTCCCAGACCGGGGCGAGCAGACCGTGGGCACGGAACATGCCGACGAACCGCGCACCCGGCACGATCACGTCGGCGCCCGAGACGTGCAGCCGGGCGAGTGCGGTCAGCAGGTCCTCCTCCGCCTCGGGCATGACCCAGCGCAGGTGCTCCTTCGTGCCGGTGTCGGTCCAGTAGGCCGCCTCGACCGAGCTGAGTCGCGCGGTCGGCATCGCCGCCTCGTTGGCGTGCTCGAGCGCGTGCTCCATCCCGGACTTGTCCTCGACGTCGCCGATCCACCAGTCGAAGCCCTCGTGGACGGTGATGGTGAGTGCGTCGTCGGTGACGAGGTCCTGCAGGCGCGGACCATCCCCGGGAGCGGCGGTGAGGCCGACGATGCCGGACTCGCCGGCCTTGACCTTCGCGAGCGCGTCGAGCAGCACGGCGGCCACCTCACGCGAGACGTCGCCGTAGTTGTGTTGCACCTGCAGCCCCGCCCACACCTGGCCGGAGTCGCGCGCCATCGCCGGCGCCGCGAGCGGCAGCAGCGAGCCGAGGAGCACCGGGACGTCGTCGTACCCCTTGATCGTGAGCGGCACCGTGGCCGACGGGACCAGCTCGCGGAGCGCGACGAGGTCGCACTCGCCCGGCAACCCCTCGAACGGACGGGCCACGAAGACGGCGCCGCCGCCGGGTGCCCCGTGGCAGGCCTTGTATCGCTTGCCGGAGCCGCACGGGCAGGCCGCGCGAGGGCTGATCCCACCCTCGGCGACGGCTGAGGACTGGGCGGACTGACGGGACTTCACACGGGACTTCTTGGCCACGACGCAGCAGCCTATGCCAGAGCGGGTCAGCGCCCGTCGGGCATGCCCCGCGGCTTCTTCGGCGAGGAGGCCGGGAGACCCCGCTGGGCGAGCAGGTCGAAGACGTACGCGGGCCGGTCGGTGATCACCGCACCGACCCCGAGCTCGAGGCAGAGGTCGAGGTCCTCGGCCGTGTTGACCACCCAGACATGGACGTCCCGCCCCGACTCGCGGATGCGTCGCAGCAGCCGGGGATGCTCACGCAGCATCTCCACGCCCGGGCCCAGGATCCAGTCCTCGCCCATCGCCCGGCTCAGCATCGGCCAGTTGCGCGCCCGCTCGATGAGCTGCACGAGCTGGACGTCGGGGGCGAGCCGCTCCATCCGCTGCAGCGCGGTGAACGAGAAGCTCATCACCCGCACCGGGGCGCCCTTGGTGTGCCAGCCGAACTGGCGCAGCATCTCGGCGAGACGCTTCTCGACGAGGCCGCCGTAGCGCGTCGGGTGCTTGGTCTCGATCGCGACCTCCACCCGCCGGTCGTAGTCGCGCACGGTCTCGAGCAGCGTCCGCAGCGTCAGCACCCGGTCGAGACGCGGGTCGCGGTCGTCCCTGTCGGGGGCCTCCTCCTCGCCGTCCCACCAGCCCTTCTTCCACGACGCCATGTCGATCTCGGCGAGGTCGGCGAGCTCCATCGCGGAGACCAGACCCTGCGCACCCATCCGGCGTAGGTCGCGATCGTGGACGCAGACGAGGTGGCCGTCGGCGGTCAGGCGTACGTCGCACTCGAGTCCCTCCGCGCCGGCGTCGAGCGCCGCGACGTACGCCCCCAGGGTGTGCTCGGCGTTGTCGTGACTGGCGCCGCGATGCGCGACGACCTCGGGCCTCATGAGCATCAAGTCTGCGCCATGCACCCGCGATCCGCGCGACGGGCTCACCGTTCGGCGCGGGCGCTGCTGGGACACCCACCATGCGCTCCGGCGCACGCTGAGTGTCACCTGGGGTCAGAAGACGGTGACGAGGCCCAGGTAGACCCAGAAGAGGACCGCCCCGATCACGGCGCCCAGCGCCAGCCACGTGCGCAGCCGCCAGGGCCGGCTCCGGCCGCCGACGACCACGCCGACCAGGCCGACGACGGCGGCCAGGACGCCCAGAGGAAGCAGGTAGTAGTGCAGCAGCAGCACGACCACCGCCACCGGGAACGCCGGCATCCACACGACCTGCTGCTGCTCGTCCTCCACGAGCCGCATTCTTCCAGTCACACTCGGGCGCACACAGTTCGGCACCTCACCGCCTGGGGTCCTCCCGGCCGGCTCAGCGGCCGCCGGCGACCCGCAGCGTCGTGCCGGTGATGTACGACGCCGCCGGGCTCATCAGCCAGGCGACCGCCTCCGCGACCTCGCGGGGCGTGCCGGCCCGGCCGAGCGGCACGCCCGGCGCCATCCGCTCGATCCGACCGGGGTCGCCGGTGGTGGCGTGCAGGTCGGTCTCGGTGAGTCCCGGCGCGACGCCGACGACGCGGATCCCGTCCCGGGCGACCTCGAGGCCGAGCCCGTGGGTCAGCGCGTCGAGCCCCGCCTTCGCAGCGGCGTAGTGGACGTATTCCCCCGGTGAGCCCAGCGTTGCGGCCCCGGAGGAGATGTTGACGAGGACGCCGCCGCGGCCGCCGTACGACGTGCTCATCGCGCGGACCGCGGCCCGCGCGACCAGGACCGCGGCGGTGAGGTTGACGTCGATGGTGCGCCGGATGACGTCGACCGGCGTCTCCGCGAGCGGAGCGAAGAGGTAGGTGGCGCCGGCGTTGTTGACGACGCCGGTCAGCGGGCCGACCGCGGCCGCCGCGGCGAAGAGCTCCTCGACGGCGGCGCCGGTGTCGAGCTCGGAGCCCAGGTCGACGCGGACGGCCGTACACGCGACGCCGAGCGACCGCACATTCTCGGCGGTCTCCTGCGCGGCCCGCTCGTCGGAGCGGTAGGCGAGGACCAGGTCGTGCCCCTCCTCGGCGAGACGTCGTGAGATCGCGGCGCCGATGCCGCGGGTGCCGCCGGTGACGAGGGTCAGGCTCATGGGCGTCACAGTAGAGTGCCCGACATGCGGCACGACGAGGGCTGGGCCCGTGGTCGGTTCGCCGAGGCGCGGGTGGCGCGGCTCGCGACGGTCTCCGCCGCGGGCGTGCCGCGGCTGGTGCCGATCGTCTTCGCCCTCGTGGACGACCAGCTGGTCAGCGCGGTGGACCACAAGCCCAAGTCGACGACCCGGCTGCGGCGGCTCGACGACATCGCCGCCCACCCTCAGGTGACGCTCCTCGTCGACGCGTACGACGACGACTGGACGCAGCTGTGGTGGGCCCGCGCGGACGGTCGGGCGCGCGTGCTCGAGTCCTTCGACCTCACCCCGCTCCTCGCCAAATACCCGCAGTACGCCGGCCATGCGCCGACCGGGCCGGTCGTCCTCGTCGACGTCGAGCGCTGGTCGGGCTGGTCCGCGTTCTGATCCCCCGTGACCGTCGCGCCCCGGCCTTGCGTGCGCCTGTGACCCGTGCCACGCTGGCTTACAGACCGATCGGTCAGTAATTCGCCGCTGGAGGTGCCCATGTCGGACGTCGCCGACCGGACGTTCGAGGAGACGATCGCGCGCCACGACCGGATCGAGCCGCGCGACGCGATGCCGGACGACTACCGCCACACGCTCATCCGTCAGATCGCCCAGCACGCGCACTCCGAGATCATCGGCATGCAGCCGGAGGGCAACTGGATCACCCGCGCGCCCAGCCTGCGGCGCAAGGCGATCCTGCTCGCGAAGGTCCAGGACGAGGCCGGCCACGGGCTCTACCTCTACTCCGCCGCCGAGACGCTCGGCGTCTCCCGCGAGGAGCTCACCCGCAACCTACTGACCGGTGCGCAGAAGTACTCCTCGATCTTCAACTACCCCACCCTCTCCTACGCCGACGTCGGCACCATCGGCTGGCTCGTCGACGGCGCCGCGATCTGCAACCAGGTGCCGCTGTGCCGCACCTCCTATGGCCCCTACGGGCGGGCGATGATCCGGATCTGCAAGGAGGAGTCCTTCCACCAGCGGCAGGGCTATGAGCTGCTCGCCACGATGATGCGCGGCACCGACGAGCAGCGCGCGATGGTGCAGGAGTCGGTCGACCGGTTCTGGTGGCCCAGCCTGATGATGTTCGGCCCGCCCGACGGCGACAGCCCGCACACCGCACAGTCGATGGCGTGGGGCATCAAGCGCCACACCAACGACGAGCTGCGGCGGTGGTTCGTGGACATGACCGTCCCGCAGGCCGAGGCCCTCGGCGTCACGCTCCCCGATCCCGCCCTCGCCTGGAACGCCGAGCGGGCGTCGTACGACTTCGGCGAGCCGGACTGGGACGAGTTCTGGGCCGTCGTCAAGGGCGACGGCCCGTGCAACGCCCAGCGCCTCGCCCACCGGCAGCAGGCGTACGACGACGGCGCCTGGGTCCGGGAGGCGGCCCTCGCCTTCGCCGAGAAGGCCGGAGACGAGGGGTGATGGGCGTGAAGGCGGAGTGGCCGCTCTACGAGGTCTTCGTGCGGAGCAAGCGGGGGCTCAACCACGTCCACGTCGGATCGCTGCACGCGCCCGACGACGCGATGGCGCTGCGGCACGCACGCGACGTCTACACCCGGCGCAACGAGGGCGTCTCGATCTGGGTGGTGCGCTCCGACGCGATCACCGCGTCCAGCCCGGACGAGAAGGACCCGCTCTTCGCGCCGAGCGGCGACAAGGTCTATCGCCACCCGACGTTCTATGACATTCCCGACGACGTCCCCCACCTGTGATCGGCGATGAGCATCCACACCCACCACGAGGGCGAGCACGAGTCGGCGTACGACGTCGGGCTGCTCGGCAACGACGCGCACTGGGCGTTCGGCACGTCCTTCGAGGACCCGCTGGCCGGGGTCGACACCACGGTCCCGGACGGGGTCGACCCCGGCACGCTGGCGGCGTACTCGCTCATGCTCGGCGACGACGCCCTCGTCCTCTCCCACCGGCTCAGCGAGTGGTGCAGCCGCGCGCCCGACCTGGAGGAGGACATCGCGCTCGCCAACATCGCGCTCGACCTGCTGGGGCAGGCGCGGCTCCTGCTCGCTCGGGCGGCGGCCGCAGATCCGACGCTCGTGCCGGCGCTGCCCACCGGCTCACCGGTGCCGGCGGAGGACGCGCTGGCGTTCTTCCGCGGCGACCGGGAGCTCCGCAACGTCCGGATGGCCGAGCTGCCGAACGGTGACTTCGCCGAGACCGTCACCCGGGTGCTGCTGCTCTCGGTCCAGCGGCTGGCGGTGCTCCAACGACTGTCCCGGAGCCGCGACGCCGTCCTCGCCGCGGTCGCCGCGAAAGGGGTCAAGGAGGTGACCTACCACCGCGACTTCGCCGGCCGGTGGTTCCTCACCTTGGCCCAGGGCACCGAGGAGTCCCACCGACGGCTGGTCGCCGCACTGGCCGGGCTGATGCCCTGGTGGGACGAGCTCTTCACCACGCATCCGGTCGAGGCCGAGGCCGCGGCCGCAGGGGTGGGGGTCGACCCGGCGACGGTCCGCGCCGAGGCCGACCTGGTGCTCGACCACCTGCTCGCCACGAGCGGTGTCGAGCGCCCGCAGGTGCGGCCGCGGGCCGGCGTACGCGTCGACGGGCAGCCCCGCACCGGGCGCGACGGCGTCCACACCGAGGCGCTCTCCCGGATGCTCGCCGAGATGCAGTCGGTCGCGCGGGCGCACCCGCTGGGGAGGTGGTGATGGTGACCGGACCGCGAGCAAGCGAGATAGTCCGGGACGTTCCTGCCGATTACTCGCCGGTAGAGCGACCGAAAGGTCCCGGACTATCCGCGAGCCGCGCGTGGGAGGCCGCGGCGGCGGTCGTCGACCCGGAGCTGCCGATGTTGACGCTCGCCGACCTCGGGGTGCTGCGCCGGGTCGAGGCGCGGCCCGACGGGTCGGTGGAGGTGGCGATCACGCCGACCTACTCCGGCTGTCCCGCCCTGGCCACGATGTGCGACGACCTGGTGCGGCGGCTGGGCGAGGAGGGGTTCGGTGACGTACGCCTGCGGGTCGAGCTCGACCCGCCCTGGTCGAGCGACGACATCACCGCGCAGGGCCGCGCCGCCTTGCGCGAGGCCGGGATCTCCGCGCCCGGGCCCGCGCCGCGCGAGTCGACAGGTCCGGTGCCGCTGACGCTCGCGCCCGTACGCCGGCGACTGCGGTGCCCGCGGTGCGGCTCGACCGACGTGGCGCTGACCTCGGAGTTCGGCTCGACGGCGTGCGAGGCGCTCTACCGCTGTCGCGCGTGCCTGGAGCCGTTCGACCACGTGAAGGAGCACTGATGCCCCCAGCAGCGACCGCCGCGGCCGCACCCGCCCGGGCCGGCACCGCTTTCCATCCGCTCACGGTCGCGGCCGTCGAGCCACTCACCGACGACGCGGTCGCGGTCACGTTCGACGTCCCCGAGGAGCTGCGAGCGACGTTCGCGTTCGACGCCGGTCAGTCGCTGACGCTGCGGCGGATGGTGGACGGGGTCGAGCAGCGTCGTACCTACTCGATCTGTGCCGCCGTCGGGAGCCGGCCGCGCATCGGCGTACGCGAGGTGCCCGACGGGCTCTTCTCCCGCTGGCTCGTGCACGAGATGCGGCCCGGGGACGTGGTGGAGGTGCAGCCGCCGAGCGGGTCGTTCCGCGCCGACGCCACGCTCCTGCACGCCCGCGCGCGCCACCTCTGCATCGCCGCCGGCTCGGGGATCACCCCGATGCTCTCGATCGCGGCGTCGGCGCTGGCGGCCGGCGGCGAGGTGACACTGCTCTACGGCAACCGCACGACCGCGTCGGTGATGTTCGCCGAGGAGCTCGCCGACCTCAAGAACGCCCACCCGGCCCGGTTCGACCTCGTCCACGTGCTGTCCCGGGAGCCGCGCGACGTCGAGCTCTTCTCCGGGCGGCTCGACCCGGAGCAGCTGCGGCTCCTGCTCGGCCTGCTGGTGCCGCTCGAGGACGTCGACCAGGTCTGGCTCTGCGGGCCGTTCGCGATGACCACCGCCGCGCGCGACCTGCTCCTCGAGCTCGGCGTCCCGGCGCCGCGGATCCACCGTGAGCTCTTCTTCGTCGACGAGCCGCCCCCCGAGCTCCACCACCGCGCCGCGGCGATCACGGGCGTCAGGAGCGAGGTCGAGGTCGTGCTCGACGGGCGCCGGACCACCCACGTCATACCCCGCGACCGGCCGCTGCTCGATGCCGTCCAGGAACACCGCGGCGACCTGCCGTTCGCGTGCAAGGGCGGCGTCTGCGGGACCTGCCGGGCACGGCTCGTCAGGGGTGAGGTCGACCTGGTCCGCAACTACGCGCTCGAGCCCGCCGAGGTGGAGGCCGGATTCGTGCTCACCTGCCAGAGCTATCCGCGGAGCGAAGCCCTGACGGTGGACTTCGATGCCTGAGCCGTGGGAGCGGATGTGGGCCGAGGACACCGCCAGCAAGGCGCTCGGCATGACCGCCGTCGCCGTCGGCGAGGGCCGCGCCGAGGTGACGATGATCGTCCGTGAGGACATGGTCAACGGCCACGGCCTCTGCCACGGCGGGCTGATCGCCACCCTCGCCGACAGCACGTTCGCGCTCGCCTGCAACAGCCACGGGCCGGTGACCGTCGCCGCCGGGTTCGACGTCGATTTCCTCGAGCCCGCCCGTCTCGGCGACACCCTCGTCGCCATTGCGGTCGAGCGCACCCGGCGCGGGCGGTCGGGGATCTACGACGTCACGGTCCGCCGCGACCAGACCGCCATCGCCGAGTTCCGCGGCCGCAGCCGAACGCTGGGTTGAGCCCCGAGCTCCGGCTCAACGCCGAGCGAGGCCGTCGAACGCCATGGCGGTGATGGCGCTCGCGAGCTCGCCGGCGTCGTACCGGCCCTGCGGGCGCACCCATTCGGCGAGGGAGTTGACGGTGCCGAAGAGGAGCCGGCTGATCAGGTCGGGCGGCAGGTCGTCGCGGAGCGCGCCCTCGGCGACGGCCGCCGCGACCAGCTCCGCGAGCTCGTCGTCGATGCGGCGCCGCCGGCGCAGCGCCTCGAGCTCGGCGTCGCTGTTGCCCCGCACCCGGAGCAGGAGCGTGACCGCCGGGAGATGGTCGACGAGGACACGGACGCTGCCCTCGACGGCGCTCCGCAGCCGCTCGTACGCCGTCCGGCCGGTGTCCCTCCGCGCCTCGTCGAGCACGGCGCTGAGGTGGCCGAGCGCCTCGTCGAGCGCCTCCTGGAGCAGATGGGCCTTGCTGGGGACGTGGTGGTAGATCGCCGACTTGGTCAGCCCGAGCTCGGCGGCGAGGTCCCCCATGCTGGTGGCGTCGTACCCCTGCCGGTTGAACAGCTCGATCGCCGCCCGCAGGACGGCGGTCTGGTCGTGCCCCGGCCGGCCGCGGCGTGGGGCTGGTCGTGCACCGGTCATGGTGACATCCTGACCGACAGGTCAGGAATCATCGGCAAGGAGGCCCTGTGGAACCTGTGCTCATCGACCGTCGGGACGCGCTCGTCACCGTCAGTCTCAACCGTCCCGAGGCGCGCAACGCGCTCGACTCCGCGGTGAAGCCGGCGCTCCGCGACGCGCTCACCGCGGCCGCGGAGGACGACAGCGTGCGGGCGGTGGTCCTGACCGGGACCGGCGGTCACTTCTGCGCCGGCCAGGACCTCAAGGAGCATGCGCGCTCCCTCGAGGAGCACGGTGTGCATGCGCTCGACACCGTCGCCGACGACTACGTGCCGGTGGTGACGGCGCTCGCGACGATGCCGAAGCCGGTGGTCGCCGCCGTCGAGGGCAACTGCGTCGGCGCCGGCCTCGCGCTCGCCCTGGCGTGCGACCTGCGGGTGGTCTCGTCGCGGGCGACGCTCGCCACCGCGTTCACGGCCATCGGGCTCACCACCGACTCCGGCCTCGCCCACACCCTCCCCCGCGCCGTCGGCGACGCCCGGGCGCGCGAGCTCGTCCTGCTCGCCGAGCCGTTCACCGCCGAGCAGGCGCTGGCCTGGGGGCTGGCCACCCGCCTCGCCGAACCCGGCGAGGCGCTCACCGACGCCACCGCGCTCGCGAGCCGCCTCGCGGCCGGGCCGACGGCGGCGTACGCCGAGTCGAAGGCGCTCCTGGCCGCGAGCTGGTCCCGCGGGCTCGCCGAGACGATGGCCGCCGAGGGCGACGCCCAGATCCGGCTCGGTGCGACCGAGGACCACGTCGGCGCGGTGAAGGCGTTCCTCGCGAAGGAGAAGCCGGTCTTCACCGGCCGGTGACGCGATGACCGACGCCCCCGACCTTGAGCCGATCGAGCGCGCCTCGATCGACGAGCTGCGTGCACTCCAGCTCGACCGGCTGCGCCGCTCGGTCCGGCTCGCCTACGACCACGTGCCCCACTACCGCCAGGCGTACGACGCCGCCGGACTGCACCCTGACGACCTGCGCGACCTCGCCGACCTGGCGCGGTTCCCGTTCACGACGAAGGCGGACCTGCGGGACAACTACCCGTTCACGATGTTCGCGGTGCCGCGGGAACAGGTGGTGCGGATCCACGCCTCGTCGGGGACGACCGGTCGGCCGACCGTCGTCGGCTACACCCGCGGCGACCTGGACGTGTGGGCAACGGTGGTGGCACGGAGCATCCGCGCGGCGGGCGGCAGGCCGGGCGACATCGCCCACATCGCCTACGGCTACGGGCTCTTCACCGGCGGACTCGGCGCCCACGGCGGTGCGGAGAAGCTGGGCTGCACGGTCGTGCCGGTCTCCGGCGGGATGACCGAGCGGCAGGTCCAGCTGATCCGGGACTTCCGGCCGGACCTGATCATGGTCACGCCGTCGTACATGCTCAACATCGCCGACGAGATGGAGCGTCAGGGACTCGACCCGCGGGCCTCGTCGCTGCGGGTCGGACTCTTCGGCGCCGAGCCGTGGACCAACGAGCTGCGCGCCACGCTCGAGGAGCGGCTGGGGCTCGACGCGGTCGACATCTACGGCCTCTCGGAGATCATCGGGCCGGGCGTGGCGCAGGAGTGCGTCGAGACCAAGGACGGCCTGCACGTGTGGGAGGACCACTTCTATCCCGAGGTCATCGACCCGCTGACCGGCGAGGTGCTGCCCGAGGGCGACGAGGGCGAGCTCGTGCTCACCTCGCTGACCAAGGAGGCGATGCCGGTGATCCGCTACCGCACCCGCGACCTCACCCGGCTGCTCCCCGGGACGGCACGGCCGTCGATGCGGCGGATCGAGAAGATCACCGGCCGCACCGACGACCTGATGATCGTCCGCGGCGTCAACGTCTATCCCACCCAGATCGAGGAGATCGTCCTGCGGACCCCGGAGCTCACGCCGCACTTCCAGTGCCACCTCGAGCGCGCGGGCAACCTCGACACCCTCCTCGTCCGGATCGAGCGGCGTGCCGACGTCACACCGCACGCCGCCACGGCCGCGGGAGAGCGAGTCGGCCAGCTCGTCAAGCGGCTCGTCGGCGTCACCATCGGCGTCGAGGTCGTCGACCCCGAGAGCATCGAACGCTCGGTCGGCAAGATGCGGCGCATCGTCGACCACCGACGCGGCTGACCGCGGTCCGCCGTCCGGACGTCCTCAGTCGCGCTCCAGCACCTCGCTCACCCGCCGCCGCAGCACCGGCAGCAGCTCGCTGGCGAACCACGGGTTGCGCGTCTGCCAGCGGAAGTTGAGCGGCGAAGGATGCACCAGGGGTACGACGCCGGGCAGATGACTCCGGAAGGCGCGGACGTTCTCCGTCAGGCTGCCCGTGCGGCCGAGGTAGTACCGCTGCGCGTGGGCACCGACGACCAGGGTGAGTCGGATGCCGGGCATCTCGGCGAGCAGCGGCGGATGCCAGCGCTCGGCGAAGCCCTTCCGCGGCGGGAGGTCGCCGTGCGCGGCCTTGCCGGGGTAGTAGAAGTCCATGGGCAGGATCGCGAACAGGTCCGGTCGCCGGAACGTCGCCTCGTCCACGTCGAGCCAGGTGAGCAGCGTGCGACCGCTGACGTCGTTCCACGCCAGCTGCGACTCCTGCGCCTTGCGACCCGGCGCCTGGCCGATGACGACGATGCGCGCGGCCGGGTGGGCGACGTACAACGGCTCATAGCCCATCTCCGTGGCCCAGGCGTTCTCCGGGTCGGCGACGATCGCCGCGCGGATCTGCGCCAACCGGCCCTCCCGGGCCCCCTCCTGTCCCCCGTCCATGGGGCCGAGGCTAGGACATCGCGACCGACCCACCGGCCGCCGGGAAGAAGGAGCAGATGGTGCACGCGATGGTCGCGTCGATGCCATGCGGAGTCGGCGGTGGAGCGACGTACGACGCCTTGATCGCCGCCACCGCTCAGCATCACGAGCACCGGCTGCTGACCGCCGACCGGCGAGCCCGCGCGACCTACGACGCCCTGGGCGTCGACTATGAGGTCGTCGACCTCGAGGTCGCGACGGCCTGAGGCCGCAGCGGCTGCCAGGGAGTCAACCGCTCGCGCGAGCACCCCGCCGTCACGGCCGCGCGCTCGAGGGCGCGACTTGCTCTGCGGCGTACGACGTCGTGGCGGATCAGGCCAGATCGCGCACCCGCACCATCAGGTCCAGGCTCGGGAACGTGTCGTTCCGGATCTTGTCGAGGAGTACGGCGGCGTACGCCGGTATCTCCTCCGGCCGGAGCAGCGCCTCGACGAAGTCCATCATCGTCGACGACGGATACGGGTCCTGCTGGACTTTCTCGAGCAACATCGAGACGAGCGCGCGGTGCGGGTCGAACCCCTGGTCCGACGACTGGTTCTCGGTCACGATCCCTCCCTGGGGTGAGCGACGAATGCCGACGCGGTACCCCTACCGGCATGCCAACGTGCCTCCCGACGTCTCAGCCGGAGAGGTCGATGAGCGCCAGGCCGGTCTCGGGGTCGACCTTCTTGGCGAGCTGGGCGGGCGTCTCGTTGACCACGACCTCAAGCGTCGGCCACACGGTCAAGCTCTGCAGGTGGCCGCCGATCGTCGAGCTGTCCTTGCGACCCAGCGTGATGTGGGCATGGACAGCGGGCTCGCCGTCCTTGAGTGCGATGTCACCGACCAGCGAGAGCACCTCGAGCTGCTCGGTGAACTCGGTGCTGCGGTAGTCGCAGATGCTCAGGTCGAAATAGCCCAGAGTCACCGCCCGTGCCGCGCCCACGGCGGTCAGTCCGGCGGCAGTGACCCGGTGTTCCCCGGCGAAGGCGGTCAGCTGCCCGAACGCCTCGTCGTCCTTGTCCATCACCACCACGAAGGTTCGTAGACCGTCGTTCTCATAGACCTGCTTCGCCCTCATCCCGATGCGGTGCCCGATGGAGGTGGCGACAAACCGCGCAGGTCGCCGGCAGCCGGATCAGCCCTCCGGTCGCCCGCGCAGGCGCTTGATCTCGCCGTGCCTCTTCTTCTGATGGATGCGACGCTGTCGCGACCCCTTCGACGGCTTGGTCGGGATCCGTGGAGCGGCCGGCGGTCTCATCGCCTCTTGAAGCACAGCGACGAGGCGGTCCTCGGCTGCGCGACGGTTGCGCAGTTGGGAGCGGTGCTCCGACGCGTCGATCACGACCCGGTCGCCGAGACGGGCGAGCAGCCGCTGCTTCAGCGCGTCGGGGAACGCGTCGGAGCCGGCGAGGTCGAACGAGAGCTGCACCCGGGTGTCGGCGGTGTTGACGTGCTGGCCGCCCGGACCTGAGGAGCGGGAGAAGCGCCAGGTCAGGTCGGCGTCCGGGATGACGTGGCCGCGGACGGTGATCACCTCAGCCTCCCGTTCCGTCGGCGGACACGGCTCAGCCCTGCTGCCGCAGGTAGCGCCCGAAGTGCGGGACGGTGAAGGCGATGAGGCCGCGCTCGCTCGAATAGATCAGGCCCTTCTTGAGCAGCGCGTCGCGCGCCGGCGAGAGTGACTGCGGCTTCTTGCCGAGCATGACGGCGACGTCGGCGGTCGCGACCGAGCCGATGTCGTCGATGCGACCCTGACCGGTCTCGGTCATCTGGACGGCGACATCGGCCATCGCCTTGAGGTAGTCCCGCTCGGCGGGGGTGGCCCGCTCATAGCGGGAGCCGAAGAACCCGACCGCCAGCTCCCGCTCGGCCTCCGGAGCGGCGACCTCGACGTCGGCGGCCGTGATCGGCGTACGCGGGGCGAGGTCCCACACGACCTTGCCGTACGCCTGGATGAAGTAGGGGTAGCCTCCGGTCGCGGCGTACATCTCCTTCAGCGCCGTCTCGTCGAACTCCGCGTCCTCCTCGGCGGCCGGTGCCTGGAGCGCGCGGTCGGCGGCCTCGCGGGTGAGCCGGTCGATGCGCTGGTAGGAGAAGAGCCGCTCGGAGTAGGACTTGCTCGCCGAGAGCACCGCCGGGAGATGGGGCAGGCCCGCGCCGACGACGATCACCGGCAGGCCCGACTGGCTGATCTCGTGGCAGGCGGCGCACAGCGCCGAGACGTCGTCCGGGCCGAGGTCCTGCATCTCGTCGATGAAGATGCCGACGCCCTTGCCGACATCCGCGGCGAGGCCACCGACGTCGGTGAGCAGCTCGACGAGATCGATCTCGACATCGCCGGAGTCCGCCCGGCCGCGTACGGCGGGCACCTCGATGCCCGGCGACCACTGCTCACGCAGCTTGGCGTTGGGCCCGGCCTCGCGCTGCGCGAAGCTGCGGATCACGCCGAGGACATGGTCGACCGGGTCCTCCTCGGGGTGGCCGAGCTCGCGCACCGCCTGGTGGAGCGCGCTCGAGAGCGGCCGGCGCAGCGACTGGTCGGGGCGCGCCTCGAACTTGCCGGTCCCCCACCCCTTGCGCACCGCCGCGCTGCGCAGCGCGTTGAGCAGCACCGTCTTGCCGACGCCGCGCAGTCCGGTGAGGACCAGGCTGCGCTCCGGCCGCCCCTTCGCGACCCGCTCGAGCACGACATCGAAGGCGCGCAACTGCTCGTCGCGGCCGGCCAGCTCGGGTGGGCGCTGCCCGGCTCCCGGGGCGTACGGGTTGCGGATCGGGTCCATGATCGGACCGTATCGAGGTCTCTAGCCGATCCCTTAGATTTCGCTAGCGAGTCGCATCCAGGGTCAGGCGGTGGCCAGGCCGGGGTCGGTGCCGCGCGCGAGGCCGGCGGCGAGGGTCTCGATGAGGCCGACGACGTCCTCGGGCGGCAGCCGGACGGTCGCCGTACACACGTTGTCCCGCCACACGCTGAGGACGACGACGCCGGCCTCGGAGTGCCAGCTCACCCGGAGCGCGCGGCCGTCGCCGCGGGCGTCGAGGAAGACCGAGCCCACGGCCGGCGTCGGCCGCAGCGAGCACATGGAGCCATCGTGCCCCCGCGAACGGCGGCGCACCAGTGATCCGGCGATTTCCACAGGCGATCAGCGGGTACGACGTCGGCGGCCGACCACGAGCAACACGAGCCCCACGAGGACGGCGGCCACGCCGCCGACGAGGTAGCCGCGCTCCGGGCCACCGGTGTCGGGCAGTCCGCCCGACGAACCGCCTGCCGATCCACCCGACGTGCCGGAGGTTGCGGAGGTGGCCGGCGACGTCGGCGTACCACCGTGGCCGTTCCCGCCGCCGGTCGTGCCGCCGTTGCCGCCACCGGCGTGGCGGGCGACGAGCCGGACGGCCGCGGCCGAGCGGTCGTTGGCGGGGTCGGTGTCACGTTCGCCGTGGCTCACGACGCCGCTCAGCGCGATCCTCCGGCCGGCGCTGCCCCACACCGTCCCGGTGATCCGGTAGGTCACCTGCTGGCCGGGCGCCAGGTCACCCACCGTGCAGACCAGCGACCGCGCCGGCTGGGCCGGCCGACCGACCAGCGCCGTACGGCCCATGACGATCGTGCAGTGCGCCTCGGGCGACGTACCGTCGGAGGAGCGGAGCACGAGGCCGCTGACCTTGGTGAGCCCGGACGGCACCGGGAAGCGTACGACGACGTCCGTCGCCTGCTCCGGCCCCCGATTGCGTACGACGGCGGTGAACCGCGCCGTGTCGCCCGGATGGTGCACCTTCTGCGGCGTCGTCACCCTCACCCCGACGTCGGTCGCCGGCGGGGTCGGAGGCACCTTGACGGTGCCGCAGGCCTCGTCCTCGTTGTCGCTGTAGACATCGTCGTCAGGGTCGTCGACCGCGATCGGGTCGAGCGACCCGGAGCCGACGAGCGCGCTGTTGCACAACTCGTCGTCACCGGCATCAGCGGCGATCTGGAACGTCACCGTCGCGGAGGTGGAGGCACCGGCCTTCAGCGTGCCCATCGGGCACTTCACGATCGTCTCGGTGTCGTGGATCTCCGGCGCCGGGCAGGCGCTGCCCGACTCGTCGGTCGCCGACACGAACGACATCTTGGCGGGCACCTGGTCGGCGATGACCACGTTGTTGGCGTCCGACGGGCCGTTGTTGTGCACAGTCAGCCGCCAGGTCGCCGGCTGGCCGGCGACCATCGGATTCGGCTCGACCAGCGTCTTGGTGATCGAGGTGTCGGAGACGTGCTGGACGTAGACCGGCGCCTCGGCGGTGTTGTTGGCGTAGGTCGACTCCGGGGTGTCGGTGGCGATCTTCGACGGTCCGGTGTAGGTGCCCGCCGGGGTGTCGCCCGGGATGTGCATGACGACGACCGAGGTCGCGGCGATGCCCGGCTCGAAGGGGGTCGAGGGGTCCTGCGGCTCGCAGTGCAGCGTGTAGGAGGTGTCCGACCATGCCACCGAGTCGGGATCGGCCGGGGCCTCCGGCGACCAGGTGCAGTCGTTGTTCGGCACGTCATAGCTCACCGGGACGAAACCCGGCGGGAAGGTCACGTCGCCGGTGACGTGCTGCGCCGCCGAGGGCCCGTTGTTGATCGTGTAGCCGGTGTAGGTGATGTCCTGCCCGGCCGCCGGCGTGGCCGTGCTCACCGCCGCGGAGATCGCCACGTCGGCCAGCACGTCGAGGTGCGTCGTGACCGTCGTGGTGTTGTTGCCGGTGTCCGGGTCTTCAGCGGTGGGCGACGCGACATGCGCCGTGTTGGTGACCTCGCGTGCGGTGTCGTCGGACGAGGTCTTCGCCACGACCCGCACATTGACGGACGCGCCCGCTTCGACCAGGTAGCCGCCACCACCGTGGTCGGCGTCGTCACAGGTCACGATCTCGCGGCCGTCGTCGGTCGTGCCGGTGACCGCACAGCCTGGCGAGTTGGCGGGGTCGAGGGTCATCCCGGCCGGCAGGGTGTCGGTCAGGATCGCGTCCTCGACGTCGGAGGGTCCGGCGTTGATCGCGGTCAGGGTGAAGCCGGCCGAGCCGCCGGCGTACGACGTCTGCGCGTCGGGCGTCTTCACGACCTGCAGGTCGGCCTGCTCGATGATGTCGAGCCGCTTGGTGGCCGAGACCTTCGTCGGTGTCCCGTCCATCGCCGGTGTCGTCGAGGTCGCGGTGGCGGTGTTGGGGATCTGCTCGCCCTCGGTGCCGGGGTCGATGATGCCGTAGACCGTCACCGTCACATCCGGAGCCTGGGCCGGGTAGTAGCCGGCGACGGTGCCGATGTCGCAGTGGACCGAGGCGCCGTCGTCGGCCACCGAGCAGGTGCCCTGGGTGGTCGAGACCAGCGTCGCGGTGAAGCCTGCCGGCATCGGGTCGTCGAGCACGACGTCCTGCGCGTCGGCGTCGTAGCGGTCCGGCGCCGTGTCGGGCGTGGAGAGCGTGATCGTGTAGCCGTACGTCGTCCCGGCGACCTCGGCGTCGTGCCCGTCGGCAGGGTTGACGACGCGGTCGACGGAGTCCTTGGTGATCTGCAGGTCGGTCCGCGCCTCCCCGACGGTGAACGGCGCCTGGGCGGTGTTGTTGGCGAGTGTCGTCTCCGGGGTGGTCGTGGAGGCGGTCACGCTCGCGGTGTAGTCGCCCGGGTCCTCGTAGGAGACGACCACCAGGTCGACGCTCTCGGTCACGGACTGACCGGGGGCGAGGTCGGTGCCGTCGATGGTGCAGACCAGCTCCTGGTTGACCAGCGTGCAGCGGTCGGCCAGGTCGCCGACCAGCCGCACGCCCACGTCGGCCGAGACGTCCATCCGGAAGGTGACGCTGCGCGCGAGCGACGGGCCGTCGTTGGTGATGGTGAACGTCGCCGTCCGCCATGAGCCGGGTCCGTCGTACGCCGGATCGCCGGTGCGCATGGTCACCGACATGTCGTGGACCTGGAGGTCGTCGACGGCCTGCACCGTGGTGGTGGCGGTGGAGCGGTTGTTCTGGGTCGTCGGGTCGGGGTTGGACGCTTGGGGGATCACCTCAGCGGTGTTGAGGAGGTTCGACCCGTCGGCCGCGTCGGCGGCGACCGCGACCGTCATCACCATGGTCTCGGTGGCGTTCGGCTGGATGTCGTTCGGCAGCACACAGCTCACGTCCTGCCCCGAGGTGGTGCAGACCGGCTCACCGATGGTGTTCCCGTCCGCGTCGACCACGCGGGCGGAGACGAACGAGACGCCGGCGGGCAGCGTGTCGGCGATCGTCGGGGCGAGCGCGACCAGCTGCTCCTCGTCAGGATCCGGCGGGGTGTTGGTGACCACGAACGTGTAGTCCATCTGGGTGCCGGCGCGCACGGTCCGGGGCGCGGTCTTGCTGAGCGACAGGTCGCTGTACGGATCGCCGGAGAGTGTCCAGGTGGCCTGGTTGTTGCCGGAGTCGGTGTCGTCGGCGCCGGCCACGGTCACCGTCTCGGTCACGTCGCCGGTGCCCTCCAGCGTCTCGGTCGCGGTCAGGTGCACGTGGACCACGGCCGTCCCGCCCGGCGCCACCGGTCCGTCCAGCGAACAGGTCAGCAGACCGTGGTCGGCGTCGCCGGCGGAGGTGTCGGCGACCTTGCTGGTGTCACAGGTGGCGTCCCCGTCGTAGGAGTCGAAGACGATCCCCCGCCCGGTCGGCACCAGGTCGCTCAGTGTGACACCACGGGCGGTGGACGGGCCGGCGTTGCGGACCGTGATCGTGTAGTCGATGGCCCTCGGTGCCGCGCCCGGCAGCGAGGCCCGGTTGGCGGTCTTCTCGACCGAGAGGTCGTAGTGCGCCGACAGGTTCGAGGTCGCGGTCGCGGCGTCGTTGGACGTGTTCGGATCGGTGCTGCCCGAGGTGACCGTAGCGGTGTTGGCGATGGTGCCGCTCGCCGGCGCACTGGCCACGACGGTGCCCGCGATCTGGATCTGCGCGGCCGCTCCTGCCGTCAGCGTGGCGATCGTGCAGGTCACTTGCTGACCGTTGACGACGCAGGAGCCGCGGTCCGTGGTGGCGGTGAAGTTCGTGACCGTGTCCGGGACGGTGTCGGTGACCACCACGTTCGTCGCGTCCGAGGGGCCGGTGTTCTGCGCCTGGATCGTGTAGGTGATCGGACCGCCGCCGTACACCGTCGCCGGGGCCTTCTTGGTGAGCTGTACGTCGGCCGAGGGCGCCGTCGTGGTGACCCGCGCGGTCGCGCTGTTGTTGGTGGCGTCCGGGTCGGCGTTGCCCGAGGTGACCGTGGCGGTGTTGTCGACGTTCACACCCGCGCCGAGCGAGGAGGAGAGCGTGCCGGTCAGCGTCACGCTCGCGGTGGCGCCCGCCGCGAGTGAGGCGACGGTGCAGCGCAGGCTGCCGGACTGGGCTGTGTCGCAGGTCGCCCCGCCCGTGGTGCCCGTGACGCTGCCCAGCGTGAGCTGGGCGGCATTGGCGACCTGGTCGGTGAGGACCACGTTCGACGTGTCGGACGGCCCGTTGTTGGAGACCTCCAGCGTGTAGGTCACCTGGGCGCCCGGTGCAGCGCTCGCCGGCGTGACGGACTTGGTGATCTTCATGTCCGACGTGCGCCGCAGGGTGGCGGTGTCGGTGGCGACGTTGTTGGTCTGGTCCGGGTCGTAGGACGACGTGCTCACGCTCGCGACGTTGGTGAAGGTCGTCTGCGTGGAGCTCGAGGGGATGTGGCCGTGGATGACGATCTGCCGTGACTCGCCGTTGGGCAGGTCCCCCATCGTGCAGGTGATGACCCCGTCGGCGACCTGACAGCTGCCGCCGTCGGGCGGCTCGACGTTGTCGATGGTCGACCCCGCCACGACCGGGTCCTTCATCACCACGTCCTGAGCGTCGTTCGGGCCCTTGTTGGTCACGGTGATCACTGAGCGGATGTCGCCGCCGACCGAGGCCGGGTCGGGGTTGATGTCCTTCGTGATCGACAGGTCCGCACGCCGGGTGACGTCGACGCTCGCCGGGTTGGTCGTGTAGGTCGCCGACGTCCCCGTCGTCTCGGTGGCGTAGTCGAGGTTCGCGAGGTTGGTGACGGTGGTGCCACCGGCCTCGGCGTCCAGGGTGACCTTGAAGGTGTAGGTCTGGCGCGAGGTGCCGTCGTCGGTGCAGCCGGTGCCCGAGCAGGCCATCCGCCCGCCCGTCGTGGCGTTGGCCCCCGATCCGAGCCGGACGGTCACGGTGTCATCGCTCACCTCCCCGCGATCGTCACCGGCGTCATCGGTGAGTGACGTCGTCGTCCCGGTCGCGGGATCGACGAGCGCGAGGGAGTCTGGGACGTAGGTCGTGTTCGCCGGGAGCGGGTCGCGCGAGACCACGCCGACCGCCGGGTCCTGGCCGGTGTTGACGTAGTTGAGCGTGTATTGCAGCGTGTCGCCCGGTCGGGCCGGGTTGTTGCCGTTGAGGTCGACCACCGTCTTCGACGAGGCGGTGTAGTCGGGGGCATACAGGTTGATCGCCAGGCCCACCACGCCCGGGTAGTAGACGTCGCCGTTGCTGCTGAACGTGAACGTCGCCGACGTCGCGTCGTTGGGGATCGCTCCCGACGCGCCCAGGTTCTTGATGTCGAACCCGAGCATGTTGCGATCGGCCGGAGTTCGCGACGAGACCGAGGAGCCGTTGACATCGTTGGTGGAGTCGAAGAAGTTCGATCCGGGCGAGATGCCGGTGGCGAGCTGGGTGTTGTTGAGCCGGGTGTAGTCGCCGGTCTGGGCCAGGTCACCCTCGTAGGCCACCATCGTCAACTGCGCGTCCACGGTGCCGTACGGCGGCGCCGTGAACCCGTTGACGGTGATGTTCTGCGGTGCGCCCGCGCCGACCGCGTTGAACCCGTCGAAGACGGTCAGGTTGCGCAGCGGCAGGCCGGGCGCGGAGTAGACGACGGTCATCGCCCAGCCGGCGTACCTGTCCGCACCGGTCCCGGCCACCACGTTCGCGCCCCAGTAGGCACCGTTGCCGGCCGCCGAGACGAGCGAGGTGACGTCGGCGTACCGCTGGTAGGCGTTGCTGCTGCTGGTGTTGGGGCCGAACTGGTCGTGGGTGGCCGTGCTCGCGGTGATCGTCTGGTAGTCGCCGCCCGGCGTGCGGAACTGCATCTGGTTGTAGCTGCCGGTGCCGGCGCTACCTCCGGTGCCGCGGTCGAGGCGGGCGCCCCAGTAGAGGCCGGCCCACAGCACCGTGGCACCGGCGGGGAGGCTGAGCGTCGAGGACGAGGAGTTGAACGTCGACGCGTCATCGTCCGCGTCGAGGTTGACCATGGTGAACGAGTTGTCGTCGACGGCCGCGCCGTTCTTGGCGCTGGTGCAGCTGCTCGAGGCCTGACAGGTCAGCAGGTTGTTGCCCACGGTGATGATGGCGCCGTTGGCATTGGTGGAGAACTTCGATGTGAAGTCCTGGGTGTTCGCCGCCTGGGCGATGTCGACCTGCATCGGCACGAGCACACCCACGAGTGCCAGCGTCAGCGCGATCACGGCTGACAGGCGACGGAACACGCTGCGCATCGGGTCCTCCCGTTCGCCCCGCGGCGCCGTGGCCGCCCCTCGACGTAACCGTTGGGCGTGACCTTACCGCCCCGGACGGGGCGATTTCGCTCGTGGACGCGGCCCGACGCCTCCCTAGACTGGGCCGCATGCCCGAGCTCCCGGAGGTCGAAGCCCTCGCCCTCGACCTGCGCGGACGGCTCCAGGACCGCGCCATCGCGAAGGTCCACCTGGCCCAGTTCAGCGCGCTGAAGACCTACCAGCCGCCGCTGCAGGCGCTCGAGGGCACGCTCGTCGACAACGTCACCCGGCACGGCAAGTTCCTCGACATCGAGGCCTCCGGCCTCCATCTCGTGCTCCACCTCGCCCGCGCCGGCTGGGTCCGCTGGCGCGACGAGGTGCCGACCATCCCGCCGAAGCCCTCCCCGAAGTCGACCCTCGCGGCGCGGGTGGTCCTCGACGACGACTCGGGTCTCGACGTCACCGAGGCCGGCACGAAGAAGAGTCTCGCGCTCTACGTGGTCGAGCGGCCCGCCGACGTACCCGGGATCGCGACGCTCGGTCCGGACCCCCTCACCGACGACTTCACCCTCACGCGGTTCCGGGAGATCCTCGCGAAGGAGGGGCGCAAGCAGCTCAAGGGCGTCCTCCGCCACCAGGGCACGATCGCCGGGATCGGCAACGCCTACTCCGACGAGATCCTGTGGGCGGCGAGGATGTCGCCGTTCAAGCCGGCCGAGCTCAGCGACGAGGAGTCACAGATCCTCTACGACGCCCTCCGCTCCACCCTCGAGTCCGCCGTCGAGCGGTCGCGCGGGCTCGCGGCCAGCGAGCTGAAGGGTGAGAAGAAGTCGAACCTCGCGGTCCACGGCCGGGCCGGCCAGGCCTGCCCGCGCTGCGGCGACACCGTCCGCGAGGTGAGCTTCGCCGACTCCTCCCTGCAGTACTGCCCCACCTGTCAGACCGGCGGCAAGCCGCTCGCCGACCGGCGGATGTCCAAGCTGCTGAAGTAGCCTCTGCGCCGTGACTATCCCCACGATCGAGCTGGGCAACGTCCCGGAGCCGCTGCCGGTCCCCGTCCTGGACGTGCGCGAGGACGACGAGTGGGCCGCCGGTCACATCGCCGGCGCCGTCCACGTCCCGCTCAGCGAGCTGCCGGCCCGTCTCGGCGACGTGCCCGAGGGGCAGACCCTCGTCGTCTGCAAGGCCGGCGGCCGCAGCGCGCGTGCGGTGATGTACCTCGCCCAGCAGGGGTACGACGTCGTCAACCTCGCCGGAGGCATGCTCGACTGGGAGGCCGCAGGACGGCCCATGGTCAGCGAGACCGGCGAGGATCCCTACGTCCTCTGAGGTCGCGGATCCCCGCCGGCGCGGCTGCCGCCGGTCTCAGTCGCAGGTGTCGGCGTAGTACGCCGACAGCTTCTCCACCTGGTCCTTGATCTGCCCGAAGTCGTCGACGTCGTCGAGGTTGAGGAACGCCTCCCACGCGTCGTGGACGTCCGAGGGCATGTCGGCCGGTGTGCCGGTGTCGCGCATCCTGTCCTGCATCGCGGTCAGGTCGTCGTTGGTGTCGACCGAGCCGTTCATCGAGGTGCAGAAGTCCGCCTTCGAGGCATGGTCGGACGAGCCGCCGGCGCTCAGGATCACCACGATGACGGCGACGATCGCGACGACGACGACCGCGCCGGCGACGATCACCATCCACGGCTTGATCCCGCCCGACCTCGGCGCGCCCGGCTGCCCGACCCCGCCCAGCCGGTCCGGCACGCCCGGCTGGCCCGGCTGGCCCGGCTGCCCAGGCACGGCGCCCGGCTGCCAGGCCGGTGCACCGGAGGCGGCCCACGCCGAGGGAGGTGCGGCCGGCGGTGCCGGCGGCGGCGGGGTGGTGGGCGCCCCCGGCGGCGCGGTCGGAGCAGCCGGCTTGGCGAACATGTCCGATGCCGAGGCCGCCGCCTGCGCGGTGGGATCGGTGGCGGGCCGCACCCGCGTCCGGTCGTCGAGATCGTCGGCCGGCGCAGGCGAGGCGGCCGGAGGCGCGACCGTCGGAGCAGCGGGCGGGGCGGGCGGCACGGCCGCGGGCTGGGTGTGCTCGGTCCACTGGGTCCCGTCCCACCATCGGGTGGTGCCCTGCGCGTCGACGTACCAGCCTGCCGGCGTCTGGCTCATCACTGATTCCTCTCGAGGTGGGGTGTACGCCGCCCGAGTGCGCGGCCGGAGGCGGAGCCTGTGTCGGGCCGGCCTCCCAGCGTGCGCGCGGGCGCATCCCCACTCTGCCCCGCCGGACGCGAGGCTAACCGTCGAAGGCTGCGGGAAGTGGGAGCGAGAGCGCACGCTCGAGCCGGTCGAGGTAGCCGGCCCGCGGGACCTCCACGACGCCGAGGGAGGCGAGGTGGGGCGTCTGCCACTGCACGTCGAGGAGACGCCGGCCGACGACGTCGGGATCACCCTCGCGGAGCACCTCGACAAGCCCGAGGAGCGCGACCTTCGACGCGTCCCGCTCGCGGTGGAACATCGACTCCCCGGCGAAGAGCCCGCCGATGGCGACGCCGTACAGGCCACCGGCGAGCCGCCCGTCCCGCCAGGCCTCGACCGAGTGGGCCCACCCGAGACGATGGAGGGCGACGTACGCCGCCGTGATCCTCGGGTCGATCCAGCCCTGCGGCCGGCGCGGGTCCGCGCAGCCGGCGACGACGTCCTCGAAGGCGGTGTCGATCCGGATCTCGAAGTCGCGCGCGGAGCGGCGCAGCGAGCGGGAGACCTTGAGGCCGTCGAGCGGGAGGACACCCCGCTCGACCGGGGAGAACCACAGCATCGGGTCGTGCGGCGACTCCCCGGGCATGGGGAAGAGCCCGTGGCGGTAGGCCGCCAGGAGCGTCCCCGGCTCGAGGTCGGCGCCCATCGCGACGAGGTCGTCGAGGAGCCCGTCGGCCTGCGGGTCGCGCAGGTCGGCGAAGACCCATCGGGTCGGTTCGGGCTCGCGAGGCACAGGGGGACGGTAGCGGCTCGTCGCCGGGCCGGAGGGAGTGGCCGGTCGCCGCTGGTCGCGAACCGCTTCCTACTCGTCCGTAGGATCTGCCCATGGTCAACCGCAAGAAGGCCCTGACGACGGCCGCCGGAGCGCTGGCGCCGAAGCTGGTCGAGCTCGCGCCCGGCTTCACCTCCGGGTTCATCCGCCAGGCGCTCCACCGTGCGATCGTCGGCGTCGGCCCGCTGCCGGGCGCGCTGAAGGCCGCCGAGAAGCAGCTCAAGGAGCAGAAGGGCGACGTCGACAAGGCCGTCCGCGAGGTCATCGAGAACCACGTGGCGCTGGCCTCAGCCGGCGGGTTCGCGACCAACCTCGGCGGTCTCGTGACCGCGGCGGTGCTGATCCCGACCAACGTCAGCGGCCTCGCCATCATCCAGTGTCGGATGGTGGCGGGCATCGCCCACCTGCGCGGCTACGACCTCGACGACCCGCGCACCCGCAACGCGATCCTCGTCTGCCTGCTCGGCGAGGACCGTGTCACCCGTCAGGTCAAGCGGAAGAAGCTCCCGGCTCCGCCGATGGCGATCGCCACGGCGCCGACCTACGACGCGACGCTCGACAAGCTGGTCGCCTCGGAGGTGGCCGCCGAGATGCTGAGCAGGGTCGCGGGCAAGCGGCTCGCCGCCACGGTCGGGAAGCGGATCCCGGTCATCGGCGGCGTCGTCGGGGCCGGGTCGGACGCGTGGACGACGTTCCAGATCGGCCGCTACGCCGCCCGCGAGCTCCTGCCCCGCACCACGCGGTAGACCCTCAGCAGCACCCGCCCGGCGAGGCTGCGCTCGAGCCGGAGGTAGATCCGCCGCTGCAGGCGGCTCTCCTCCAGCCGGTGGTAGGCGTCCCGGAGCTCGGCCAGTTCGCCGTGCAGCCGGCGCTCCTCGTGGCGCGCCCGGGCGTTCTCGACCAGCAGCGCCTCGATGACGTCGACCGACGCCGCGGCGACCTGTCGCGGTCGCGGGCGGTCGGGGTCGGCGTACGCCGTCGGGTCGCCCGTGACGCCGACGAGCTCGTCGAGCGAGCCGACGACGTCGTACCTGCGGGAGCGGAGCTCCTCGACCCACCGGCGGGACAGCTGCTCGACCCACGGCGCGACGTCGGGCGGCAGCGCCAGGCGCGGCGACCCCCGCCGTTGGGAGAGCACCCGGTGGGCGAGCAGCTCGCGGACCAGGGGGCGGTAGTCCGCCGGCGCGACGACGCCGTTCGCCTTGAGGTTGATCCGGCGCAGCAGCGCGGTCTCCGGGACGCCGAGCGACGGGTTGGCCCGCTCGCCCCGCAGGTCGAGCTCGAGACCGTCGAGGCCGAAGGCGTTGCTGAACCGCTTCCACAGCAGCGTGCGGTCGCTGCCGGCGGGCGGCACGGTGATGAGGTGGATCTGCTCCGGCGGGAGCCGGTGACCCCACCGGTCCAGGATGTCCGGCAACTCCTGCACGGCCCAGAACCACGAGCCCACCTGGGAGTCGCGCGCCGGGTCCTGGATCCGCGCCAGGAAGCGGGCGTAGGTGAGGGTGCTGCGGTGCTTGACGTTCTCCTGCCACTCGGCCGGGATCTGCCGCGCCAGGTCGCGCACGGAGAGCAGCAGGTGGACCTCGCAGCCCTCGCCGAACGAGGCCAGCGCCGCGTCGGCCTGCTGCCGGGACGCATGGGCGAGGATCTCGTGGCTCACGATGACGGTGCTGCCGTCCGGCGCGTCGCGTACGGCGGCGGCGAGCCGCTCCCAGGCGCCGAGCGACTCGGCCTCGAGACCGCCCCACGGCAGCTTCATCAGGTCGAGCGCGGCGAGGAAGTGCGCGTCGAACCGGTCGGCCGGATAACAGATGCCGTGGCCCACGAGCCGCTCGCGGTTGCGGAAGAGGACGTCTTGGAGATAGGTGGTCCCGGTCTTCGGCGTGCCCACGTGCAGCAGCACCCGCTTGGTCACGACAGGCTCCTCCTCGGTCCGTCCACCAGCAGCCGCAGCATCAGCGCCAACGCCCCGCCGGGATCGGGAGTCGCTGCCGGAGCGGCCCCGGACCGCTCCCGCGGCAGCAGCAGGTCGGGGTCGCCGTGGACAGCGTAGCCATCGGCCAGCAGGCCGTCGCGGAGGGTCAGCGCCCGCTCGGTGACCCAGTCGAGGTCGTCGGCGGGGACGGCGAGCGCGGGGCCGGCGGCGCCCGGAGCGGCGGCCCGGCGCAGCCGCGGCAGCAGCGCGCGCCGGAGCAGCCGGGCCTTCTCCTCGGGCTCCACGAGCAGGCCGAGCAGCGGCCCGACCCGGCGCGCCACCTCGACGGCGTCGGCGGCCAGGCGCGGCGGTCCGGGCATGCGGCCCCCGACGCCGAGCAGCGTCGGCAGCTCGCTGGGGTCGAGCACGATCTCCACCCGCTCGCGCCCGACCCGGTCGGCCCACCAGCCGGCGATGCGCCGCAGGTCGCCGCGCGGGCCGAGCTCATCCTCCCGGCGGGCGCGCGCGAGCCACGGCGCGAAGGCGATCGCCCCCTGGCCGAAGCAGCGGGCGGTCCACACGTGGGTGAGCAGCTCGTCGAGCGGCGCGCCGACGACGTACACCGTCATGCCGCGGCCGCCCTGTGGCCGGCCCTTCCGGACCAGCTCGTCACGGAGCGGACCGGTGATCCACCGGTCGCCGACGAGGCGATAGCGGGTGCGCAGGCGGCGACGCCAGCGGTAGCGCGGCTCGGGGTCGCACAGCCCCGCGACGAGGTCCTCGGCCAGCAGGAGCCCGGCCGTGCGCATCAGCTCCTCGGCGGGGAGGTCGGCGGGGTCGACCGGCGCGACGCCGTACGCCGGCGGCGGACCGTCGCCGCGCAGCGGGAGGCCCCGACGACCGCGGCCCGGTGCGCTGGTCGTCTGGACCCGGTCGGCCAGGTCGGGACCGACCTCGCCGGTCTCGTTGAGCCGACGGAGCAGCTCGAGCTGCTCCGCTCCGGGGAGCGGGCCGTCGGCGTACGCCTCGCCGGTCCACGCCGCCCAGGGCGTGGTCCCGCCCTCGCGGAGGTGGGCCGCCCAGCCATGGCCGCGGGTGCTCGTGAGGCTGCTCGAGGCGCCGGCCGTCGGGCCTGTCACCGGCCGCCCCGGGCGCGGCGGACGGCCTTGGCGACCTTCGCACGCAGCTGGTCGTCGGGGTTGGGCCGGCGGCCCGCCTCCAGGACGACGGCGACGAGGGCATCGAGCGCGGCATCGGCGACGTCGCGCGGGCGCGGCTTGTCGGGGTTGACCCACGGCTCGTCGGCCGCGGGACGGCGCGGCCGGAGCTCGTCGAGGTCGCCGACGACGTGGACCTTGGCGCCCTGGGCCCACTCGATCCAGCTCTCGGCGACCTGCTCGACCCAGTCGTACTCGCCCGGCGGCAGGGTCACCCGCGTCATGTCCGTGCGCTGCGCGAGGGTCCGATGGGCGATGACCTCCCGAACGATGGTGCGGTAGTCGTCGCCGCCGAAGTCCTCGTCGAGGAGCACGGCGTTGAGCCGCCGCAGCAGCGTGGTCTCGGCGCCCCCGAGCGACGGGTTGTGACGCTCGGCCTCCTCGGGCGCCCACGCCGGGTCGATGCCGACCACCTCGCAGAAGCGCAGCCAGAGCGTCTCCTTCGGCGCACCGGGCTGCGGCACGGTGATGAGGTGCACCCGCTCCGGCGGGAGGTTGCAGCCCCACCGGGTCAGCACGTCGGGGAGCCCCTGGACCCGCCAGAACCACCGGTTGGGATGGTTCTGCTGCGCCTTGCGGACCTGACGGAGATAGCGCCGGAAGCCGTTGCGCCCGTTGTGCTTCACCTGCTCCTGCCACTCCGCGGGCAGCTGGCGGGCGATGTCACGGGCGGTGTAGATGACGTGGACCTCGAAGTCGCGCAGGTCGCGCATCGCGCGCTGGACCTGCTGCGGGCGGGCGCCGGCCAGGATCTCGTGGCTCACGAGGACCGTGCCGCTGCTGCGCTTGACCCGCCGGACGAGGGCGTCCCACTCGCCGTGCACCTCGTCGCGCATCCCACCCCACGGCCGGTCGATGAGGTCGAGGGCGGGCTCGAACATGTCGCCCTTGAGCCCCGTCGGGTAGGCGATGCCGTGCCCGGCCAGCGACACCCGGTTGAGGAACAGCCTGTCCTGCAGATAGGTGGTGCCGGTCTTCGGGGCGCCGACGTGGACGTAGACCCTGCGACTCATGCACCAGATTGTGACTCAGTCACGGTCGGGGCCACCTCACGCCCCCGCTGCGGCCGTGCCCGCCCCGAGCGCGCGGACGACGGCGCTCGGGCTCTCCTTCCCGATCTCACCGCTCAGCCAGACGCTGGTCGCGACGACCTTGGCCAGGTCGACGCCGTGCTCGATGCCGAGACCGTCGAGCATCCAGAGAAGGTCCTCGGTCGCGAGGTTGCCGGTCGCGCTCTGCGCGTACGGACAGCCGCCGAGCCCGCCGGCGCTGGCGTCGTACGTCGTCACGCCGGCGTGCAGCCCCGCGAGGGTGTTGGCGAGCGCCTGGCCGTAGGTGTCGTGGAAGTGCAGCGCCAAGCGGTCCACGTCGACCCCGGCCTCGACGAAGGCGGCGACGAGCGCGGTGACGTGACCGGCCGTGCCGACGCCGATGGTGTCGCCGAGGCTGAGCTGGTCGGCGCCGAGGTCGAGCAGGCGGCGGCCGGCGGTCACGACCTGCTCGATCGGCACCCGCCCCTCCCACGGATCGCCGAAGCACATCGAGACATAGGCCCGGACGGTCGCGCCGGCGTCCTTCGCCCGCGTCACGACGGGCTCGAACATCGCGAACTGCTCGTCATAGCTGCGGTTGAGGTTGCGCTGGGCGAAGGTCTCGGTGGCGCTGCCGAAGACCGCGACGTGGGCCAGGCCGAGGTCGAGCGCGCGGTCGAGTCCGCGCTCGTTGGGCACCAGCACCGGTAGGTCACGGGCCACGTCGCCGAGCCGCTCGGCGAGCAGCGTCTCCAGGTCGGCCGCGTCGGCGAGCTGGGGCACCCAGCGGGGATGGACGAAGCTGGTCGCCTCGACCGGCGAGAGCCCCGCGTCGAGCAGCCGGGCGATCAGCTCGGCCTTCGTCGCGGTCGGGATCGCGGTCTTCTCGTTCTGCAGGCCGTCGCGCGGTCCGACCTCATAGATCGTGACCCGGGACGGCAGCCCCTCCACAGGTACGACGGCGGGCAGGGGTCCCATCACGCGTCTCCTTCCTCGGGCCGGTCGACCCGGAACAGCTCGGCGCCCAGCGCGACCTGCGCTCCGGCGGCGGCCGCGCCGAGCACGACCCGGCCGGCGAACGGCGCGGTGAGCGCCACCTCCATCTTCATCGCCTCCATGACGCCGAGCACCTGTCCCTCGGTGACATCGTCGCCGTCGGCGACGCGCACCTCGAGGACCGTGCCCGGCATCGGCGCGAGGACCGTGCCGTCACCCTCGTGCGCGTGCGCTCCGGCGACCCGGTCGGGCGGCGTGAAGACGAACCGCTGGCCCTCATGGACGACCTCGACGCTCTCCTGGCCGGGGCTCGGGTGGATCACCACGGTCGCCCGCTCGGCCACCCCGGGCGGGAGCGGCGTCACGGTCACCGGCTCGTCGAGCTCGACGACCACGGGCGCCGGCGGTCCCCCGAGGCGGAAGCCGTCGGCCCGGAACGGGCCGCCGTCGGCGTACCTGTTCCGCTCGGCGACCGCCCAGGCGGCGATGCGACGCGGGAGCTCCGGGTCGGGTGCCGGAACCTCGTGGCGGTCGAGCCAGGCGGTGTCGATCGCGGCGTCGCGGAACTCGTCGGAGGCGGCGAGGGCGCGCAGGAAGCCGGTGTTGGTGGTCAGCCCCACGATCACGGTCGCGTCGAGCGCGCGGACGAGCGACCGGCGCGCGCTCTCCCGGTCGGCACCGCGGGCGATCACCTTGCCGAGCATCGGGTCGTACGCCGTGCTCACCACCTGGCCGCTCTCCAGCGCGTGGTCCACCCGCACAAACGCGTCCGCGCTCGGCCACCGCACCTGCGTCGCGGTGCCGGCCTGGGGCAGGAAGCCGTGGAAGGAGTCCTCGGCGTAGACCCGCGCTTCGATCGCGTGGCCCGACACCGTCACATCGGCCTGGTCGAAGGGCAGCCGCTCCCCGGCAGCCACCCGGAGCTGCAGCTCGACGAGGTCGAGCTCCGCCCCCTCGACCCGCACGACCGCCTCGGTGACGGGGTGCTCGACCTGGAGGCGGGTGTTCATCTCGAGGAAGTAGGCCTCGCCGGTCCGGTCGTCGAGGAGGAACTCGACGGTGCCGGCGTTCTCGTAGCCGACGTGCCGGGCCAGCGCCACCGCCGAGCTCGTCACGAGCTCGCGGACCTCGGGCGTGATGGTCGGCGCCGGCGCCTCCTCGAGGACCTTCTGGTGGCGGCGCTGGGTCGAGCAGTCCCGCTCGAAGAGGTGGACCACGTGGCCGTGGGCGTCGCCGAGCACCTGCACCTCGATGTGGCGACCGCGCTCGACGTACTTCTCGATCAGGAGCGTGTCGTCGCCGAACGCGCTGCGCGCCTCCCGCGCCGCCGCGGCCTTCGCCTCCTCCAGGTCGGCCGGATCACGCACCACGCGCATGCCCTTGCCGCCACCGCCGGCGGCGGCCTTGACCAGGACCGGGAAGAGGTCGTCGGTCGAGTCAGGACCGACCGAGTCTGCGTCGAAGGACGGCACCACCGGCACGCCCGCGGCGACCGCGACCTCGCGGGCGGCGTCCTTGCGGCCCATCAGGTCCATGACGTCGGCGGACGGGCCGACGAGCGTGAGGCCCGCCTTCTCGACCGCGCGGGCGAACGCCGCCCGTTCCGAGAGGAAGCCGTAGCCGGGATGGATCGCCTCGGCGCCGCTCTCCAGCGCGGCGGCGACGACCGCGTCGATGTCGAGGTAGGACGGGACACGTACGGCGGCGTCGGCCGCCCGGGCGTGGGGGGCGGACACGTCCAGGTCGGTGTGGAGCGCCACCGTGCGCAACCCCATCCGGCGCGCGGTGCGGATGACGCGGAGGGCGATCTCGCCACGGTTGGCGATCAAGAGGGAACGCATTCAGGTCCTTTCGGGCCGTGGCGGGGTCTCACATCCTGAAGACGCCGTACGACGGCGACTGGGTCGGTCGGCGGGTCGGCTCGGTGGTGGTGACGGCGAGGGCCATCGCGAGCACGCGGCGGGTGTCGGCGGGGTCGATGAGACCGTCGTCCCACAGCCGCGCCGTGGCGTAGTAGGCGTTGCCCTGGGTGTCGTACTGCTCCCGGATCGGCGCCTTGAACGCCTCCTCCTGCTCGGGCGTCTCGAGGTCGCTGCGGACCGTCGCGAGGACGGAGGCCGCCTGCTCGCCGCCCATCACCGAGATCTTCGCGTTGGGCCACATCCACAGGAACCGCGGGTCGTAGGCCCGGCCGCACATGCCGTAGTTGCCGGCACCGAAGCTGCCGCCGATGACGAGGGTGAGCTTCGGGACGACCGAGCAGGCGACGGCCGTGACGAGCTTCGCCCCGTCGCGGGCGATGCCGCGGTTCTCGTACTCCTTGCCGACCATGAAGCCGGAGATGTTCTGCAGGAACAGCAGCGGGATGCCGCGCTGGTTGCAGAGCTCGACGAAGTGGGCGCCCTTGAGCGCGGACTCGCTGAACAGGATGCCGTTGTTGGCCACGATCCCGACCGGATGACCCTCGATGTGGGCGAACCCGCAGACCAGCGTCTCGCCGTAGAGCTGCTTGAACTCCTGCAGCCGGGACCCGTCGACGATCCGGCGGATCACCTCGCGCACGTCGTACGGCGTCCGGCTGTCGCTCGGGACCACGTCCACCAGGGTCGCGGGGTCCTCGAGCGGCTCCTCCCAGTCGTCGAGCCCCGGGTGGTGGCGCGTCGAGTCCCGGACTGTCGTGGTGGCGACGATCCCGCGCACGATCTCGAGCGCGTGCTTGTCGTCGTCGGCGAGGTGGTCGACGACGCCGGACCGGCGGGCGTGCACGTCGCCGCCGCCGAGCTCCTCCGCGGTGACGAGCTCACCGGTCGCGGCCTTCACCAGCGGCGGTCCGCCGAGGAAGATCGTCCCCTCGTTGCGCACGATGACGGTCTCGTCCGACATCGCGGGGACGTAGGCGCCACCCGCGGTGCAGGAGCCCATGACGCTGGCGATCTGAGGGATGCCCGCGCGCGAGAGGTTGGCCTGGTTGAAGAAGATCCGGCCGAAGTGGTCCCGGTCGGGGAAGACCTCGTCCTGCATCGGCAGGAACGCGCCGCCGGAGTCGACGAGATAGACGCACGGCAGCCGGTTCTCCGCCGCGATCGCCTGCGCGCGGAGGTGCTTCTTGACGGTGATCGGATAGTAGGTCCCACCCTTCACCGTCGCGTCGTTGGCGACGACCATGCACGGGCGGCCGCTGATCCGGCCGATGCCGGTCACGATGCCCGCGGACGGGACGGTCCAGGGGTCGGCGCCGTCGCCGTACATGCCGTACGCCGCCAGCGGGCTCAGCTCCAGGAACGGACTGCCGGGGTCCAGGAGGCCGTCGACGCGGTCGCGGACGAGGAGCTTGCCGCGCTCGGTGTGACGTTGGCGGGAGCGCTCGTTCCCGCCTTGGCGGACCCGGGCGAGTCGGTCGCGCAGCTCGTCGGTGAGCTCACGGAGAGTGGGCATGCTGCGAGGTTAACGATCGTTAACCTCGCTGGCAAGCGGCCGGGCTCTGCGAGGATCCGGTCGTGACGACGACGATCCGGCCGCGGCGTAGGACCGACCTGCCGGCGCTGGCCGACGTGCTCCTCGCGCAGCAGGCGACGAGCAGGTACCCGTTCCGGGACCCGCTCCCGATCCCCGTCGATGCGTTCCTGCACGCCGAGGACGCGCAGGCGGCCTGGGTCGCCGAGCTCGACGGCGCTCCGGTCGGCCACGTCTGCCGCACCGGGCCGCTGTCGGGCTTCCCGGGCGCGGAGGAGATGAACGCGGCCTGCGCCGAGGCGCATGGCTGCGCCGTCGCGGAACTCTCCTGGGTGTCGACGCTCTTCGTGGGCCAGGACGCCCGCGGCCACGGCCTCGGGCGCCGGTTGCTCGACACCGTGGTCGCCGACATCGCCGCCCACGGGCTGCATCCGTGCCTGGAGGTCCTGGCGGTGCACCCGGCGGCGCTGTCGCTCTATGAGTCGTCGGGCTGGCGGCCCGTCCTGCGTCAACGGCCGGGCTGGCTCACCGAGGTCGCCGGCGACGAGGGACCGGACGTGCTGGTCATGGTGCTCGACGTCGCAGGCGCGTCGTCGCCGAGGACGTCACATCCCCTCGACGGCCCGGGCGCGGGTCCGGACCCGCAGCGCCAGCCAGGAGGCGAGGCCGAGGAGCGGTAGCACGATGCCGAGCACGCAGACCGACGGCCAGCCGCCGTGGCCGTGCAGCCAGCCGGTGAACAGCGACGCGATCGAGCCACCGACGAAGATGGTGGTCATGTAGGCGGTGTTGATCCGCGCGCGGGCCTCGGGGCGCAGCGAGTAGATGACGTGCTGCCCCATGACCTGGTGCGACTGCACCGCGAAGTCGAGGACCACCGCGGCCACGCCGAGCAGCACCCAGCTGCCCTGCCCGACCAGGGAGAGGACGAACGTCGCGGAGGCCACCACGAGGGCGAGACCGCTCGCCCAGTCGCCGTGCCCGCGGTCGGCGATCCGGCCGGCGAGCGGCGCGGCCGCGGCGCCACCGGCACCCACGAGCGCGAAGAGCGCGATCTCGCCCTGGCTGAAGCCGTGCTCGTCGATGAGCTCGTAGGCGATCGCCGTCCAGTACGCCGTGAACGCGCCGAACATCATCGCCTGCGCGAACGCCCGCTGCCGCAAGACCGGCTCCGTGCGCACCAGCCGCCAGACGGAGGCGAGCATCCCGGCGTACGACGACGAATGATCGGGCCGCCAGACCGGGAGCATCCGCCGCAGGACGAGGCTGAGCACCACCATCAGCACTGCCGAGACCACATAGATCGCCCGCCACCCGAGCACCTCGGCGAGCGCCGACGAGACCGTCCGGGCGAGGAGGATGCCGAGCAGCAGGCCGCTCATGACCGTGCCGACGTACTCGCCCTGGCGTCCCTCCGGCGCGAGATGGGCCGCCATCGGGACGAGGATCTGGACGATCACCGAGGTGATCCCGATGAGCACGGAGAGCGCCAGGAAGAGCGGGAAGACCGGGGACGCGGCCGCGACCGCGAGCGAGACCGCGGTGCCGAGCAGCAGGCGGGTGACGAGGCGGCGGTTCTCGAGCAGGTCACCGAGCGGGACGAGGAACAGCAGGCCGGCGGCGTACCCGACCTGCGTGAGGGTCACCACGAGCGATGCCGTCCCCTGGCCGACGTCGAACGCGTCGGCGACCAGGTCGAGCAGCGGCTGGCCGTAGTAGAGGTTGGCGACGGTCAGTCCGCACGCCACCGCCATGACCAGTGCCAGGGTCCGCGTCGACGCGGCCGAGCGGGCGGCGGGGCCGGTGCGCGGATCGGTCGCGGGGTCGCTCGCGGGGTGGGTCACGACCTGCCCCAACACCGCGGCACCGCGGATCCATCCCTGCCCCGGCCAGATGTTCTTCCACCCGTCGCCGCACACGGCGCGGTGAGCGGCCGTTAACCTCCTGCTATGACCACCGCGCCGGCACCCACCCGTCGCGAGCAGATCCTGGCCACGGCCGCCGAGCTGTTCGCGGCGCGCGGCTTCCACGGCGTCTCGGTCGCGGAGCTGGGCGCTGCCTGCGGCATCTCCGGGCCGGCGCTCTACAAGCACTTCTCCTCCAAGGAGGCGATTCTCGCCGAGATGCTGGTCTCCATCTCGGAGACGCTGCTCAGTGAGGGTCGCCACCGGGTCGACGCGGCCGACTCGACCGACGCCGCGATCGCCGCCCTGGTCGACTGGCACGTCGACTTCGCGCTGCGCGACCGCGCCCTCATCGTCGTCCAGGACCGCGACTGGCAGTCCCTCCCCGCGGAGGCGCGCGACCGCGTGCGGGTCCTGCAGCGCGAGTACGTCGACCTCTGGGCCGACCAGCTCCGCCTCCGTCACCCGGGCCTCTCCCGCCCCACCGCCCGCGCCATGGCCCATGCCGCCTTCGGGCTGATCAACTCCACGCCACACAACCGCGTCCTCCCCGACCGCGAGACCCGCGCCGTGCTCACCTCGATGGCCCTCGCCGCGCTCGCCCGTTGAGTCCCGCCCTGTGGCGGGTCGACTCGTGGCCTCGGGCGCGTCGAGTCGCGCCAGAGCCCGGGACTCAACCGTCCGCGAGGAGGCGTCGGGCGCGCAGGGCGGCGTCGAAGGCGATCTCGACCTCGTCGACCTCGCTGCCTGCGGCGGCGTCGCGAGAGTCGGGGTAGGAGCCGAGCAGGTCGGCGGCGGGGACGGCGACCCGGCGGAGGCGAGCCAACAGCTCGTCGCGCGGCACGCCGCGGAGGTGGAGGAGGACCTGGGCGTCGCGGTCGACGAGCCAGGCCAGCTGGTGGAGGACGGCCAACGCGTGGACGCAGACGTCGTGCCAGTGGCGGCATGTGCAGGCAGCGCCGAGCTCGCCGCCATAGGGAACCAACTCGACGCCGGCCTCCTCGGCATGCTCGACGAGGTCGTGCGGCAGCCCGCCGGCCAGGACGGCGTCGAGGCGGTGGTGGTCGGTCGAGAGCACCTCGAGGAACGCCGCCGCCGACGCGTCGTCGAGGACCGGCAGGGCCACGGTGACGGTCCACAGGCCGCCGTCGGCGTCGACCGCCGCAGCGACGCTCCCCGCGTCGACGACGAGCCCGGCGATCCGGCCCGAGCGGGCCAGCGCCCGCGCGGCGGCGAGCTGGCCGTCGTCGTACGCCGCCTCCTCGATCGCCCGCAGGAATGCGCGTCCCCACCAGGACTCCGGCCGGGGCGCGCTGCGACGGACCGGCTGGCGCTGGTGGGTGACCGCGGTCATCAGCGCCGCCGCGCCGAGCCTGATGAGCCTGACGCGGTCAGCGTCACGAGCGCACGGAGCTCCTGGTTGTCGAGCTCGGTGAGCGCCGCCTCGCCGCGACTGAGGACGGCGTCGGCGAGCGCCCGTTTGCGCGTCAGGAGCTCGGCGACCCGCTCCTCGATGGTGCCGCGGGTGACGAGCCGGTGGACCTGGACCGGCTTGGTCTGGCCGATCCGGTAGGCGCGGTCGGTGGCCTGGTCCTCGACCGCGGGGTTCCACCAACGGTCGACATGGACGACGTGGTCCGCGCGGGTGAGGTTAAGTCCCGTGCCGCCCGCCTTGAGGGACAGCAGGAAGACCGGCACGCTCTGCTGGCCCGGGGCGCCCTGGAACGCCGCCACCATTCTCTCCCGCTCGCGGACCGGGGTGGCGCCGTGCAGGAACTGGTGGGGCACGCCCGTGCGTGTCCAGTGGCTCTCGAGGAGACGCGCCATGGCGACGTACTGCGTGAAGACGAGGACCGCGCCGTCCTCGGAGATCACCGTCTCGAGCAGCTCGTCGAGGAGCTCGATCTTCTCCGAGCGGCCGGTGATGCGACCGGTGGACTGCTTGAGGAACTGGGCGGGGTGGTTGCAGATCTGCTTGAGCCCGGTGAGGAGCATGAGCACGAGTCCCCGGCGCGCGGGGTCGTCGCCGTCGAGCCGCTCGATGCGCTCCATGGTGTCGCGGACGTAGGCCTCGTAGAGCACCGTCTGCTCGCGCGTCAGCGTGAGCGGATGGTCGGTCTCGGTCTTGGCCGGCAGTTCGGGGGCGATCCCGGGGTCGGACTTGCGCCGGCGGAGCAGGAAGGGCGAGACCAGGTCGGCGAACTGGCGCGCCTTCCCGCGGTCGACGCCCGCCTCGATCTGGCTCGCCCACGCGCGGCGGAACGCCAGCCGGCTGCCGAGCAGGCCGGGGACGCACCAGTCGAGGATCGACCAGAGCTCGGTGAGGTCGTTCTCCACCGGGGTGCCGGTGAGCGCCACCCGCGCACCGGCCGGCAGGCGCCGCAGGGCGCGGGCCGTCGCGGAGGCGGCGTTCTTGACGTGCTGGGCCTCGTCGGCGACGACGAGCCCCCAGCGCACCTCGGCGAGCGTCTCGGCACTGCGGCGCATCGTCGCGTAGGTGGTCAGCACAACGCCGTCGTCGCCGCCGAGCTCGCGGGACGCGCCGTGAAAGCGCGTGACGCGGACGTCGGGGGCGAACCGCGCCAGCTCGTCCTCCCAGTTGCCGAGCAGGCTGGTCGGGCAGACGACGAGCGTCGGACCGCCCGGGCCGTGCTCCTCGCGATGGAGATGGAGCGCGATGAGCGTGACGGTCTTGCCGAGCCCCATGTCGTCGGCGAGACAGCAGCCCAGCCCCAGGCCGGTGATCCCGGCGAGCCAGGACAGGCCCGTGCGTTGGTAGTCGCGCAACGTGGCCTTCAGCCGGGTCGGCACGGGGACCTCCCGCTCCGCGGCGGTCGTCACCGCGTCGCGCAGCCGACCGATCGAGGCGCCGACCACGACCTGGTCGGCCTGCTCCTCGACCTGCGCCGGCGCCCGGCCCGTGAGCGCGACCGCGAGCGCCTCACCACCCGAGAGACGCGCGAGAAGGCGCTTGCGGGCCTTCTTGGCGATGCTGGGATGGACGACGGTCCATGCGCCGCGGAGCTTGAGCACCGGCGCCGCCGCCGACGCCAGCCGATCCATCTCCTCCTCCGTCAGCGGCTCGCCCCCGAGCGCCACCTGCCACCGGAACGCGCAGAGGTCCTGGCTCGCGAAGAGACCGTCGTGGAGGAGGTCCTCGCGCGCGCCTGCGGACGACGACCGGCCCTCCAGAACCGCCGAGGCGGTCAGCTCGCGTCCCAGGGATCGCGGCCACAGCACGTCGACCCCGCGCTCCTTCAGGTCTGCGACGCCGTCCTCCAGAAGATCCGTGATCTCGGCACCGTCGAGGGTGACGTCGGTCGGGACGGGGAGGTCGAGCAGCCGGTCGAGCACCGGCCAGGCCTCGGCCGCTCCGCGCAACGCGACCAGCGCGTGGGTCCGTGCGCGGGGACCGAAGCCGTGGTCGCTGTCGTCCTCGGTCCACAGCCGCGCCGCGTCGACCACGTGGAGCGGGTCCGCGTCGTCGTGGACCTGCGGGACCACCCGCACCGTGCCCGCGGTCAGCTCCTCCTCGTCGGCCTCGACGCGCAGCGAGACCGAGACCAGCGACGGCAGCTCGGCGCTCGCCGGCAGCGACTCGGTGACGTGGCGCGCCAGCCGAGCCTGGAGGCGCTCGCGGAAGGCGGCGGCTCGCGCCGCGTCCCGCCCCGGGTCGGCGGTCGCGTCGGCCGCCGGCCGCACCGAGGACGCCGCCGTGGACCGCCGGGCCGGCGAGGGCGAGCTCCGCGGCATCGCGTCGGCCACGGCGTCCAGCACCTCGCGCACCAGTCGCTCCGCGGCGGCGGCGTCGAGGGCGTCGTACGCCCGGGCCTCGGCGAGCAGTCGGACGCGGTCCGCGTCGCCCTCGCCGAGCGCGACCTGCCAGGACGCCGCATCGGCCGCCGGCTCGAGCCGGCCGGCCGCGACCAGCCGGAGCGCGAGATGGACCGCAGCCGCGAGCAGCGCGACCGAGGGATGGAGATCGTCACGCGACCAAGCCTTGGACAGCACCGGGATGGCCGCGCGGACGGGCAGGCTGACCGTACGACGCGCGTCGGCGAACTCGATCGTCCCCTCGCGCGGCGGGACGGCCGCGTGGAACACGGCCGGGCCGGTGACGGGGACGAAGCTCATATCGGGCAACCTAGCTCTCACCACCGACAGCGCCGCCCTCGGCTCCACCCATCGTGGAGGCCGAGGGCGGCCGCGGCGCGTCCCACGGCGTACCGATAACGCGTGGACGGGCGCCACTCGCCGGCGTGACGATGAACACGTGATCGAGGACGAGGCGCTGCACATGCTCGCCGACCGGCTCGTCGTGGTCCCCGGCATCGTCGCGGTGACGCTGGGCGGCAGCCGCGCCCGGGGCGATCACACCCCGGAGTCGGACGTGGACCTCGGGCTCTACTACCGCCCTCCGCTCGACCTCGAGGCGCTGGGCGCCCTGGCCCGCGAGGTTGCCGGCCACGACGCCCGGGTCACGCCGCCCGGGGAGTGGGGCCCGTGGGTCGACGGTGGCGCATGGCTGACCATCGACGGCACGGCCGTGGACTGGATCTATCGCGACCTCGACCGCGTCCGCGCCAGCTGGGACGACGCCCAGCAGGGGCGCTTCGGCTTCCATGCCCAGGTCGGTCATCCCTTGGGCGTGCCGGATTTCGCGTACGCCGGTGAAGTCGCCCTCGCGCGCATCCTGGCCGATCCCTCGGGCCGGTTGACGTCGCTCCAGGCGGAGGCGCGCCACTACCCACCGGCGCTGCAGGACGCCGTCGTCAGGCGACTGCGGGAGGGATCGTTCCTGCTGACGAGCGCCGGAAAGGCGGTGGAGCGCACCGACTGCGCCTACGTGGCCGGCTGCCTGTTCCGGGTCGTCCTGCTGTGCGCCCATGCCCTCCACGCCGCGGCCGGGCGCTGGGTCGTCAACGAGAAGGGTGCCGTCGCGTCGGCCGGTCTCCTCCCGACCGCGCCGGAGGATTTCGCCGGACGGGCCCAGCGGTTGTGCGGGGGCCCAGGCACCACGGCGGCGGAGCTCAGCGCCACCCTCGCGGCAGCGCGCGACCTGCTCGACGAGACCGCGGACGCGTGCGACCGCTGATCGCAGCGCCGGCGCGCGCACGTCCGGCGCACGTCCGGCCGCGAAGGTCACCGGGCATTCACCGAAAAGATTGGGAAACGGTCAGACACTCCGCTTAGGCTTGGCCGGTGACCAGCGAGTTGATTGACGAGTCCCCGCAGCAAGCCGACGACGACCGGATCACTCGCGACATCCTCGTCGTCGCCGGGGTCGTCGTCCTCGGCATGATCATGTCGATCCTCGACATCACCGTCGTGAATGTCGCGCTGCCGACCTTCCAGAAGGAACTGGCGGGGAACGGCGAGGAGATCGCCTACTCGACGGTGGCCTGGACCGTCACCGGCTACACCCTCGCGCTCGCCGCGGTGATCCCGCTCGCCGGATGGGCGGCGGACCGGTTCGGCACCAAGAAGCTGTTCATGACCGCGGTCACCCTCTTCACCCTCGGCTCCGCGCTCTGCGCCTTCGCCTGGAACATCGAGAGCCTCATCGGCTTCCGCGTTCTCCAGGGTCTGGGCGGCGGCATGCTGATGCCGCTGGGCATGACGATCATGACCAAGGCGGCCGGCCCGCACCGGATGGGCAAGCTGATGGCCATCCTCGGGGTGCCGATGCTGCTCGGCCCGATCCTCGGCCCGATCCTGGGTGGCTGGCTGATCGACGCTGCCTCGTGGCACTGGGTCTTCCTGATCAACCTGCCGCTGGGGATCATCACGATCGTCTACGCCACTCTCGCGCTGCCGAAGGACGACGTGAACCCGAGCGAGTCCTTCGACATCGTCGGCATCCTGCTGATGTCGCCGGGTCTGGCGCTCTTCCTGTACGGCGTCTCCTCGATCCCGTCGACCGGCACCGTCGCCGCCACGAAGGTGCTCGTGCCCGGCATCATCGGCGCGGCGCTGATCGCCTGCTTCGTCTTCTGGTCGTTCAAGCCGAAGCACCCGCTGCTCGACCTGCGGCTCTTCCGCGACCGCCAGTTCACCGTGTCGGTCATCGTCATGTTCCTCTTCGCGGGCGCGTTCTTCGGCGCGCTGCTGCTGGTGCCCACCTACTTCCAGCAGGTGCGCGGAGAGTCCACGCTCAAGGCCGGTCTGCTCGTCGCCCCGCAGGGTCTCGGCGCCATGCTCGTGATGCCGATCGCCGGTGTCCTGGCCGACAAGCTGCCCGTCGGCCGGATCGTGCCCTTCGGCATGCTCGGGATCATCATCGGCATGGTGGGGCTCGCCAGCAGCACCTCCCCCGACACGCCCGTCTGGCACATCTGCGCGTGGCTCTTCGTCATGGGTCTCGGAATGGGCGGCACGATGATGCCGACCTTCACCTCCGCGCTGCGCACCCTGACCGCGCACGCCGTCGCCCGTGGCTCCACGCTCATCAACGTGATCCAGCAGATCGCCAGCTCGGCCGGCGTCGCGGTGATCTCGGTCGTCCTCACCAACAAGCTCAACGGCTCGGAGCCCGTGAAGGCAGCGACGGCCCTGGCGGACGCCAAGGCCGCCGGCGAGCAGCCGCCGACCTGGGCCACCGAGCTGGCGGCGAAGCTCGGCGACGCGTTCCAGCCGTCCGTGCTCTCCGACATGGCGAAGGCGTTCCACACCAGCTATTGGGTCGCCATCGTCATCATCTCGGTCACGTTCCTCATCGCCGTCTTCTTCTTCCCCAAGAAGAAGGAGGAGGGCCTCAACACCACCGAGCACGCCCCGACCGTGCTTCACTGAGGCTGCGCGCCGAACGCTCCCGAAGCGCCGTCCACCCATCGGGTGGACGGCGCGT